>JAIVHD010000003.1 GCA_020201235.1 Lysobacteraceae bacterium | reverse complement strand
GTCAGGAATTGCTTGATTCGATGGCCGTAGAACAGCAGTTTGGCACCCAGACCCATGGCGTTGTTTTGCGACGCCATGACGATATTGTCCAGCCCGATCCGAACCTCGCGATCCGCTGCGGTGCGCGCGATGAGGACATCGCGGCCGGCCAATTCCATCAATTGGGTGCGCTCGGCCTGGATCGCCTGGAAGCGCCGATCGAGCTCGGTCTGGCGGGTCTCAAGATCGACCCGCGCGGCCTCGAGCGCAGCCCCCGATACGCCACGCAGTTCCAGGCCGCGGCGCTCCAGGCGCACCCGCTCCATGGCGCTGTTGATGGCACCGATCTCAACTTTTTCAAGTCTGCGAATCTGGTCGTGCAGGTCGTTGGCGCGCTGGATCGCGCGCTGCAGCTCGCCCCACAGCTGCTCGCCGCTGGCAACGACAGCACCCTGCCGCTCCAGTGCTTCTGGAAAGCCATAGAAATTGCCCCATTCGCGGCGCTCGACCATCATCGCCTGGTCCGGATAGCGCAGGTCGGACAACGCGGATTCGAGGTACCAGACGAAATCCCGACCGGTCAGATCGCGATTTCCAATATTGAACAGATAGCGCGTAACCAGCAACTGATCTTGCGGAATCGGCTGGCCAGACTCGCGAATACGCTCGGCCGGCAGGGTCTCCGAGCGCGTCATGATGCCGAGCACCGGCGTTTCGATACCGTCAACGGTCGCGGTGGTTTCAGCGATCGGCTTTGCCCAGAAATGGCCGAAGCCGCGCACCGCAATCAGCGTCATCAGGCCGATCACCATGATCAGCGAAATTGCCAGCGCGCCGCCGATCATCCAGATCCACGGATCGCCCGAGCGGAACCAGGTTCGAATGGAGGATTGGGATCGATGCATTGGCAAATCCGGTTACAGGCTGCTGTAGCGGGCGCGCAGGCGCTGGCGGACCAGTTCAGCGAGGGTGTTGACAAAAAAGGTCACCGCAAACAGCACCAGGCCGGCCAGGAACAGGATGCGGTAGTGGGTCGAATGAACCGCTGTTTCGGGCAGTTCCACAGCGATATTGGCCGATAGTGTGCGCATTCCCTCAAAGATATTGAAGTTGACAACCGGGCTGTTGCCGGTGGCCATCAACACGATCATGGTCTCGCCGACGGCCCGGCCGAAGCCGATCATGACGGCTGAAAAGATGCCTGGGCTGGCGGTCAGCAGGACCACGCGGGTGACGGTTTGCCACGGTGTCGCGCCCAACGCCAGCGAACCCTGGGTCAGATGTCTGGGCACGGTGAACACGGCGTCCTCGGCAATCGAGAAGATTGTCGGGATGATGGCAAAGCCCATGGCAATGCCAACCACCAGCGCGTTGCGCTGGTCGTAGGTGATGCCGATGTCGGTAAACCACTGGCGCATCGAGCCATCGAAAAACCAGATTTCGATCAACGGCGACAATGAAACCAGACCCCAGACCAGCGCCACGATGACCGGTATCAAAAACACCGCCTCCCAGCCAGCCGGGATCGCGCGCCGCAGCGATTTGGGCAATCGGCTGTAGCCATAGGCCGTGCCCAGGAAGGCCAGCGGCAGCCCGACCAACACGCTAAACACGGCCGGAATGTGGTTTTCAAGGAACGGTGCCAGCCACAACCCGGCGAGAAAGCCGAGAATGACGGTCGGCAGCGCTTCCATCACCTCGATAGTCGGCTTAACGTAGCCTCTTAATTTTGGTGCCATGAAGTAGGCGGTGTAGATTGCCCCCGCAATCGCCAGCGGCATGGCAAATAGCATTGCAAACAGCGCCGCTTTGAGCGTGCCGATGGTCAGCGGCACCATCGAGTACTTGGGCTCGAAGCTGTCGGCACCCGACGAGGCCTGCCAGACATACTCAGGGTCCTGGCGCCCTTCGTACCAGACTTTTCCCCACAGCGCCTTGAGCGAGACTTCCGGATGCGGATTGTCAACCGCAAAGCGAATGATCCGGCCGTCGACGTCTTCGACGATCAGCAAATCGTCGACCGGCGAAATCCCAACCGAGCGTAGCGCACGATCATGCACCTGGCGCAGGTACAGCGTGCGCGCCGAGGTGCCGTAGTGCAGGCCCAGCCCGCCGGCATCATCGACTGCGGCGAAGCCCTTGCGCGTGTATTCGGGCGCAATCGCGGTAATGGCACCCGGATGCTGCTTGAAGTCGCGCACCCGGGCCATCTCGAAGATGTTGTCACCGGCACCGACCGATTCGTCACGCACCAAAAACCACTGGCTGAGCCGGCCCTGCGAGGTTCCGACCACCCACGAAAAGGTGCCGTTGAGCATTTTCAGCTCGGTAATCGAGCCACCCTCACCGACCGCCCGAGCCTGATCGCGCAGTACCGCCTGGTTGGGGTCCGAGATATCCCAGTAAAGCAGATCGCCATTGTCCGATGCACCAATCAGCGACCAGAGGTTGGCGGTCAGTTGCAAATGGCTGATCGGCTCCCGTGACGGCCGTGGCAAAGTCCAGGCACGGCGCTTGACCTCGATCTCGCCGGTCAGAAAATTGGGCGTCACCAAAGCCCGCCCTTGATCGTCGACCCGCAAGGGCTGGCTGCCGAGCGGAAAGCCCGGGTCGGGGACCACGCGCCGCTGATCGCCCTCAAACTCCAGCCGAATTTCGTGCTCGACAACAATCGCCGTGCCATCCGACAATCCGAAAACGACCTGGCGCGTGCGCGGCTCACTGGCGGCCATGCCGACCACCTCGACGCCCGCAGGAATTTCCAGCTGCACCTCGCGCAGCAAACGCCCGTCGGCGAGATCAAAGTACATCAAGCGGCCATCCGGCGTATGCCGGATGCCAAGCTCGTTGTAGCGCTCCAACGCCAGCAGGGATTGCCCGGCGTCGGCCGCCAGCGGCGCGCCAAAGTCATTCTTCATTTCAACCGACGCGCCACGCAGCATCGGCACGACTTCGCTGAACAAATAAACAAAAATAAGCGCCAGCGCGATCACCACGCCGCCACCGCCCAGGCGCACCATCCAGGCGGCACCGGAATCGGCCAGATAGCGCCATCGACGCCGCCGGGCCATGGCCCGCTCGCTCGGCAGATCGCTTTTTTTTGCGACCACGGAGTCGGCAGTGCCCGTGTTCATCAGAGCCCCTCCAGACTTGTTAACACCCGTCGATTGGCGATCTGCAAGCGCATCGAATTACAGCCCGAGCTGCTCGCCGATTCTCGAGGCAAGCGTCGCCGGAAGCGGGATGTAGCCATCAGCCGATGAGCCAGCACCCTGGATTTGGATCTTGACGTTGGGGCAGAACTTGGCAAATTCCCCCGTCCATAGGGTGGTCAGCGTGTTGAGGGTATCCGAGCCAATCGACGAAAGATTGCCCGAAACACCCAAGACCGACTCGTAATGCGGCAAGTCCGGATCACCCTGAATTTGTGCCGGCAGCGGTAGCGACGCAGTTGCCAACAGCAGGCTGGCACCGTAGCGCCTGAAACTCATCATATTGAAAACCTTGTCATAGGAACTGGAAAGGTAACGGACCGTGATTACAGATCCATGAAACCGGCCCTCCGGCCGCGACGATGGGCAGTCTGTGACATTATTATGACAACTTCATGACAGGCTCAAGGCGTTCATGACCGCGCCTCTTTTGTTGTCAACTCGCGCATGCGAGAGCTCACGAAGACGCAGCAGAACTCACTGCCCTTGCCCGGTTCGGACTGCACCTCCAGTTGGGCCTCGTGGCGCTGCAATACGTGCTTGACGATGGCCAGGCCCAGACCGGTGCCGCCTTGCGCGCGGCTGCGTGCAAGGTCTACCCGGTAGAAGCGCTGGGTGATGAACGGCAAGTGCCGTGCTTCGATGCCGATGCCGTCGTCGCTGACGCAGAAGCGGCCACGGCCGTCGACATCACGCGACCAGCGTAT
The DNA here is from genome assembly GCA_020201235.1 of Lysobacteraceae bacterium. GTDB lineage: Bacteria > Pseudomonadota > Gammaproteobacteria > Xanthomonadales > Wenzhouxiangellaceae. The sequence goes on along the minus strand of JAIVHD010000003.1, from coordinate 9,368 downwards.
TCCGATCCGGCCGCCGCTGTCGGTATAACGTATGGCATTGAGCAACAGGTTGGAAAAGGCGCTGTACAGTTCGTTTTCGACACCGCCTAAGCCAATTTCGGCATCCAGATCGGTTTCGATGACCCGGTCGCCTGCCACTTGGGCGCGGACCTCGTTGCAGATTCGCCCGACCAGTTCGGCGACCTTGACCGGCCGCTCGTCCGGCTCGGCCGGCGCATCGGTCTCCAGCCTCGAGAGCTCCAGCAAGTCGTTGACCAGCGTCGTCATTCGACGGCACTGGTTCTGCATCGCATCCAGCGGCGCGCTCCAATCCGCCGGAATTTGATCGTCGTCGGCAAGGTTTTCAAGATAACCGCCGAGCACGGTCAGCGGCGATCGCAGTTCGTGGGAGGCGTTGGCGACGAAATCACGCCGCATGTTTTCCAGCCGCTGCAGGCGGGTGATGTCGCGCGCCAGCATCAGGAATTGACCGCTGCCATAAGGCACGACCCGAACCGACAGGCGGCCGGCGTGATCGACCGGCGAGTCGATTTCGATCGCTCGGCTGAACGCCTGTTCGCGCATCAGCCGATCGAACGCAGGCGCGCGCAGCAGGCTGGTAATCGACTGACCAATGTCCCGATTGCCAGCCAGGCCCAGCAGACGCACCGCCGCGCTGTTGTGCCAGTTGATGCGCCAGGCCGAATCCAGCACGACCGTGCCATCGGGCATTGCCGCGGTCGATTCCCTGAATTCACGGATGACGCGGGCCAGGCGCTTCTTACGCTTGGCATAGCGTCGCTGCAGCCGGTAATAATGCTCGAACACCTCGCCCCAGAGCCCCCAGGACTGCGGCGGCTGAGCTCTCCGGCCACGGCGAAGCCAGGACTCAAGCCGGTGCATCTGCCAAATATGGCGTGCGCCTGAGACCGAAAGGGCCGCGGCAAGCCACCAGCCGAAGGCACCGCCGAATATCACCCACAGCAGCGCCGCGAGCGAAACCCAGAACGCGAGCAGCAGGAATTCGGCCAGCCACGCCTGCCGCATCAGTGCGCCGCTTCGCCGGAAAAGCGGTAGCCGGCACCGCGCACGGTTTGAATAAAGCCGGCGCAGCCAAACGGCGTTAAGGCCTTGCGCAGGCGCAGCACGTGCACGTCGACCGTGCGCTCTTCGACGTAGACGCCGCCACCCCAAACATGATCGAGCAATTGCGATCGGCTGTAGACACGATCCTGGTGGGTCAGAAAAAATTTAAGCATGCGGTATTCCGTTGGACCGAGATCGACCGGCTGGTTGCCTACCATAACGCGATGCGATGCCAGATTCAGGCTTAAATCGCCGGCCCGCACCTCTTCGGTGTTGCCCTCAGGCGCGGTTCGACGCAGCACGGCACGCAACCGGGCCAGCAGTTCGCGTGCCGAGAACGGCTTGGTCATGTAGTCGTCGATGCCGCTGTCCAGGCCACGCACCTTGTCGTCTTCGGTGGCGCGCGCGGTCAGCATGACGATCGGAATGTTGCGGGTCATTTCATCACGCGCCAACGCTCGTGCGAATTCCACGCCGCTGGTGTCGGGTAGCATCCAGTCGAGCAGGATCAGATCCGGAAGATGATCGACAATCTGGACACGCGCATGCTGGCAGCTCGTCGCTTCCAGAACGATATAACCGGCACGTCGCATACTAAATAAAATCATATCGCGAATCGCGTCGTCGTCTTCAACAACCAGGATTTTTTTGTTCATCGCCTTGCTCATTGGAAACGGTCCGCCGGGCGAGGCAAGACCGCGCAAACGGTGCTGCCGTCCAAGGCTTGGCCTATTTCAACAATGAGATGTGACCGAATCATGACAATCCGCGAGCGTAGAGCGCGCCCAGTTGCGTCACTTCTTGCGCCACTTTGTCGCGCAGGAAGCCCGGCGCCAGCACCTCGGCATCCGACCCGTAGCGTAAAACGTCCATGACCAACTCTCGACTCGAGCCAAACGGCAATTGCAGGCGTAGCGATCCATCGGCTTCAACCACCACCTTCTGGCGCGGATGCCACTGCTCTTCAGCCGCCCAGCGTGCAGCTTCGGGCGAAAAGCGTATTTCGGCGATGTGCTCGGCCGGACCGGAAAAAATGCCATAGGCCTGGTCGAAATGATCATGCAGCTCGGACGACCCGATCTCGGTACACGGCTGCTCGAGCGATTCCAGCGCAATGATGCGCTCGACCGCAAAGCTGCGCAGCCCCTCGGCCTGGTGGCACCAGGAATCGAGATACCAGCGATCGCGGTAGGCGGTCAGCCGTTGCGGCGAAATTTGGCGCTCGGAGACCGCGTCGCGGCGCCGTCCATGGTAGCGGATGCGGATTCGAAAACGCTTGAAAAGGGCGCGCAGCAGGTCCTCGAACAACCTCGCCGGTACCGGCCTGCCGGCATCGTGGCGTATATGCACACGCTCGGGATGGGCCGAAAATCCGATCCCCTGCTGGTCAATCAACTGCGACATACGCTGTTGCAATACATCGAGCTCGTCTTGCAACAGGCCGGGTTGGACGTTGGTCAGAATCTGACGCGCGGTCAGCAGGGCCTGGAGTTCCTCGGGGCTGATCCACAGGCCCGGCAGTTCGAAATTTCCAGCCAGGTCGCGATCGTAGTAATAATGTCGGCTTTCCGGACTTTGCTCCAGTGGTGCGCCGAGCACGTCGCGAAGCTCGGCGATCAGCCGGTACAGCGTAGCCTGGCTGCAGCCGAGCTCAGCAATCAGCGCCTGGCGCGAGATCGGTGTGCGCCGCTGGCGCAGAATGTCGTGCAGATGGTAGAGTTTTTCACGGCGTGACATCTCAGCCGACTCCGCCCCAGCCGCCGAGCCGCAAGCCTTGTCGCGCGGCGCACGGCGCGCGACCCTCCGGAATCTGGCTCAGACGAGTTTGGAGTTGCAAGCGCTGCATAATCCATACACTTCAAGCACCTGGCGGACAGGCTCGAATCCGGCTTTTCGGGCAATCGAGGCGAGCTCTATCGATAAATCCCGATCGGGCACTTCAGTCACCGAGCCGCATTGTTCGCAGATCAGGAACTGGCCGTGGTGGCGATGCCTGGGATGAAAACAGCTGACAAATGCGTTGAGTGTTTCAAGCCGATGGATGAAATGGTGCTCAAGCAGAAAATCCAGCGCGCGATAGACCGTAGGCGGCGCGGCCGTGGGCTGTTCGGCCTTGAGGCGGTCGAGCAGGTCGTAGGCTTTGACCGGACCATCGGCCTCAAGGACCAACTCAAGCACTCGGCGACGGGTCGGAGTCAACCGAAGGCTGTCGCGGGCGCAACGCTGTTCGACTTCTTGAATGACATTCGCAGGCCGCATGGCCGGTAGTTTACCCTAACGTTGCATCAATTTTCGGAGCTGAAAGCCCGCAGAGGCGTGTTTCCGGGGGCTGCACGGCGTGCTGCCAACCGGAGCGCAGCTTCACTCTACGCGAGGATTGGCAACGCAAGTTCAGGCCCCGCGACGTGATGTACGACGGCTGCTATACCGGGCAGCGCAGCGATTGCGGCCCGAAAATTTCTGCAACAGATGGGTTTACTCTGGATCATGGCCTGTCCGTGAGACCCCGCCGCGATACCGCACCGGGTGCCCACTTGAGGCCGTCGCGACGCAGCCACGACCGGTCATCCATTGGCACGGACCCGCTGGTCGATAAAGTCCAGCGCGCGATCAATACGCTCGAGTGCGCGCGCCCGACCGACCAGCCACAAGGTCTGGTCAATTGAGGGCGATGAGCCGTGCCCGACCAGCGCCACCCGAAGCGGCTGGCCGATCTTGCCCAGGCCGACCTCCAGTGCTTCGGCGGTCCGGTTCACCGCAAGCCCCAGCGCCTCGGGGGTCCAGTCGCAATCCTGCAGTTGTGTGCGCAGCGCGCGCAGCGGCTCGACCGCAACCGGGCGTAGATGCTTTTTGGCGGCAACAGGGTCGAAATCATCAAAATCGGCATAAAAAGCGCGGCTTTGCTCGACCATCTCGACCAGTGTCTCGCAACGCTGCGACTGGACCGCCAGCAGATCCTCGAGCGCCGGCCCGCAGGCTGGATCGAGGCCGATTCGCCGAAGATGCCAGTCGAGCTCCGGAAGCGTACGCTGCGTAGATTCAGAACGCAGATACAGCTGGTTGAGCCAGTTGAGCTTTTCCATATCAAATCGAGAAGCCTTGCGATTGACATCCTCAACCTGAAACAGCGAAACCAACTCATCGCGGCTGAACAATTCGCGATCGCCACTTGACCAGCCCAGGCGCGCCAGGTAGTTGAGCAGAGCGTCGGGCAAATAGCCGAGTTCGCGCCAAGCCATAACGCTGACCGCCCCGTGGCGCTTGGACAGCCGCGCGCCGTCTTCGCCGAGAATCATCGGAACGTGGGCGAATTCAGGCGGCGTGGCATCGAGCGCGTGGTACAGATTGATCTGGCGCGGCGTGTTGTTGATATGGTCGTCGCCGCGCACCACCAGATTGATGCGCATGTCCAGGTCGTCGACGACCACGGCGAGGTTATAGGTCGGCGAACCATCGGCGCGCTGAATGACCAGATCGTCGAGTTCGCGATTGTCAAATTCAATCGGCCCACGCACCCGGTCGTGAAACGCGACCGTGCCGCTATCGGGGTTGCGAAAGCGGATTACCGGTTCGATATCGGCCGGCGGCTGCGAAAGCGAGCGGCAGCGGCCGTCGTAGCGAGGCTTCTGACCGCTGGCCATGGCTTGCTCACGCAGCGACTCCAGGCGTTCGCGCGAGCAGTAGCAGCGATAGGCCCTGCCCTGATCAAGCAGTCGCGCGACCGCAGCATGGTACAGCGCCATGCGCTCGGACTGGAAATACGGGCCTTCGTCCGGTGTCAACTCCAGCCACGCCAATCCATCAAGAATGGCCTGGACCGACTCGCCGGTCGAACGAACCTGGTCGGTGTCTTCGATCCGCAGCACGAACTGACCACCGCTGGCGCGCGCGGCCAGCCAGCAAAACAGCGCGGTGCGCGCGCCGCCGATATGTAAAAACCCGGTTGGACTCGGCGCGAAACGCGTGCGAATCGGTGGATCGTTCTTGTCTTCAGTCACTTGCATTGATTAAACCCCGGAATCAGCGAAATTACCAGACCCAGACAGGGTCTTCCATTCGTTAAACAGGCCCACGATTCACCTCAAAAGATCGCAAAATCTGGCTCCAACCGGCCTGCCCTCGCGATGCTCGGTCTAATCCGGAAGCCACTTGAATAGTGTAGCAGACCTGTCGGATCGCTCCTCCGGCGAAGCGCCCGGGTAACCGGCCTTGCCGCCGAGTTACCCGATCACCGGTGACCCGGCCGACCTCATGCATAATGTGCGCTCGCATCTCACAACGGCATCAGTTCTTAACGAACCGCCGGACGGAAGGGCCTGGGCATTGCAGACCTATGACTGGCATACAGCTCACGGCATCCCGCGCAAGCACCTGCGCGGACAGCCGTTGTACCGGCTCGTGCTGTCGGCACTGGTTCTGCTGGTTCTGACCTCAGGGCACGACCAGCTCAACGAAGTCGAGCGCATTCATGCGCGCGGCTATGTGATGCTGCTGACGATCAATGGCGCGACCACCTATTACCTCGGCCCAGACGGTGAATCGGGGTTCGAATACGCGCTGGCCCGGCGATTTGCCGACTACCTGGGCGTGCCGATTGAGGTGGTGACGCTGCCCACGATCGATGCGCTGCTGCCGGCGCTGGAGTCGGGACAGGGTGATTTTGTCGCAGCCAACTTGTCGAGTGCGCCGATGCGCAAGCGCATGGCGCGCTTCGGACCCAACTACGAGACGGTCCGCCCAGTGGTGGTCTACCGGCGCGGCTTGCGTCGACCGCGCGGCCCCGAGGATCTCAACGATGGCGTTCTGGCGATTCTGAGCGGCACCAGCTACGAACAGTTCCTGGAGCCACTGCGCGAGCAATGGGGGCTGCGCTGGGAGACCCGTGCCGAGGCCAGCATCGAAGACCTGCTCGAAGCAGTCAGTAACGAGGAAATCGATTTTACAATCGTCGATTCAAATATTTTCGACCTGAATCGGCGCTATTTTCCTGCGGTCCGAAAGGCATTCGAGTTCGACCACAGTCAATCGCTGGCCTGGGCAACACGCCTGTCGCACGACGACACACTGGCCCATCGCATGCGCGAGTTCTTTACCCATTCCGAATCCGAGCAACTGCTCGAGCGGCTGCGCCAGAGATTTTTCAGCCATGTCGAGGACTACGAGCCGATCGGCACGTTTACCTTTATGCAACAAATGCGCGACCGGCTGCCGCGCTTTCGTTCGCTGTTTGAACAGGCATCCCAACAGGTCGACCTGGACTGGCGCCTGCTGGCCGCAGTCAGCTACCAGGAGTCGCACTGGAACCCCGAGGCGGTCTCGCGGACCGGCGTTCGCGGCCTGATGATGCTGACCATTCCAACAGCCCGGCAACTGGGCATCGACGACCGCAGCGATCCGGCCGAAAGCGTTTTCGGCGGTGCCCGCTACCTGGCCTCGATGATCGAGCGGCTGCCCGGGCGCATCCGGCATCCGGACCGCTTGTGGCTGGCGCTGGCTGCCTATAATATCGGTCTTGGGCACCTGGAAGATGCGCGCGTTCTGACCGAGCGCCAAGGCCGCGACCCGGATCGTTGGCTGGATGTTCGTGACCGGCTGCCGCTGCTAACCCAAAAACGCTATTTTTCGGAAACCCGTTTCGGTTACGCACGCGGCTACGAGGCGGCCAATTATGTCGAGAATATTCGGACTTTCTATGAAATCCTGGTCTGGATGGACGGTCGAAACCATCCGCTGATAACGCGCACGGAAGCGCCCGAAGCCCGGCCGAAGCAAGCACCAGGACCGGTCGGTACCGAATAGACCCTTGCCGAAAGACCGCAAAGGAGAAACTTTTATGAACACCGAAAACTGGGCTTCGTTCGATCAGCCGGCCACGAAATTCGATTACCCGGCCAATGCCCTGGAGAAGGCATGGCCAAAACTGCACGTCGGCGATTGCGAACCCTGGCCGGGCGACGAAACCCTTGTACAAGCCTGGTGCCATTTTCATCGCGGCGAATTTGCCGACTCGGTCGATCTCGCCGTCCAGACCGGCGAAACCGCGCACGTGGTCGCCAACAAAGCCTCCGGGATCTACGCCGATTATTTGGAGGAAAACGACGCCGTCAAACAGCAGATTTACAAAGCCGGCATCGCGCGTGCGGAAGAGGCCATAGAGTTCGACCCGGAAAACCCGAACGCGCATTATTTTCACGCCTATCACCTGGGTCGATACAGCCAGAGCATCTCAATTGCCAAGGCGCTGAGCCAAGGACTCGGCGGGCGCATTCGGAAATCACTCGATCGCACGATTGAATTGCAACCCGAGCACGCCGAGGTCATCGCCAAGGTCGGCAAACTGGTCGGATCAATGACCTACGGTGCCAGCGCCGAAAAGGCCCTGGAGCACTTCAACGAAGCCATCCGTCTGTCGAATGCGCCGATTGCCTGGATCGAGTACGGCAATGGCCTGTATCTACTGTACGGCGACAAGCGTCTCGACGACTCCAACGAAGCGTACGCAAAAGCGGCTGCAATGAAGCCGCTTGATGCGATGCAGGCCCTTGATATTGAATATGCCAGCGGCTCTCTGGGTTGACTCCGCTTGACCATCCCGACTTATTCACCATCCGTGCGCCGCGAGGCGTGGTCAGGTGCTGTAGCCGGGGTGGTTCGTGAACAAGTGCAGCGAAAGCGTGCGCGCCTGTGCGGTGAGGATGTGGTCCGGTGAAGAGATGCGACCCACGGGTCAATCTTCGCCGCTGAGGTCGATCCAGGCCTGCATATAATCCTCGACCGACGCCGGGCTGCGATCGGCGTCCGGACCCAGCAACATCACTAGATGGAGCAGGTTGGCAAATTCAGCCTTGAATCGCTCGACAATTCGGCCGGGGTCGGGTACCAGGCGATTATCGGTAACCAGACCGCAAAAAACCTGATCGTTGTAGCTCAGGATGCTAATGCCCATGCCGACCGAGGCGGTCTGCGGCACCCAGAACATCATCTGGGTAATTTCCGATCCAGCCATGAACAGGGCCTGGCTCGGGCCCGGGACATTGGTCAGTACCGTGGTCGCCTTCTTGCCGAACAGCTCCAGCACGCTCTGCTGAATGGCCGCCGGCAGCATGCCGACCATTGCCAGCAACCCCAGCGAGACGCTTGCCTGCTTTGATTTTTTGAGGTGGTGCATGCTTTCGGCCACGCGATAAATGCGCGCCAGCGGATTGCTCTCCCAGATCGGCAGGTCGAGAAAGACCGTGCCGAAATGATTGCCCAGATCACGCGCATGTTCAAGTGGGCGGAGGTTAACCGGTATCGTCGCGCGAATCTCGAGTTCCGACGGATCGTCACCCTTGTCGACCAGATAGCGGTGCAGCGCGCCGGTCATGATGCCGATCAGCACGTCGTTGACCGTACAGCCCAGCGCATTGCTGATGGCCTTGACTTCGGTCAGCGGCAGAGAATCGGCCCAGGCCACCTTCTTGCGGATGCCAAGCTTGCCCTTGAATCGCGACGGCGGGTCATCGCCGAGCAGCAACATGGTCGCGAGCTCCGACAGGATCTCCGAGGCCCCTTCGACGTAACCCGCGGCCTGGGTCGGATCACGAACCAGACCGGTGGCCTCTTCGACCAGCCTTTGGCCGAGATGCTGGGCCGCATCAAGCCCCCCGCGGGCCGGTTCCAGCAGTCGGCGAAACACGCCGGACTCACTCGCTCGGCGCTGCTGCCATTTCTCCGGCGCAACCCGCATCAGAGATTTATCACGACTGGTATCGGTTAGCGAAAGCATGACCTGGACCAGCGCAATGCCGTCCGCGTAGCAATGGTGCACGCGCACGACCAGCACCGGCCCTTGCTGGTAGTTCTCGACGTAATGAAACTGCCATAAGGGACGGAATTTATCCAGCGGCGTCGATGCAAGTTCGGAGACTAACGCCTCCAGCTCGGCCTTACCGGCATCGCCAGGCAACGCGGTGCGGCGAATGTGCGAGGTCAACTCAAAATCCTCGTCATCTTCCCACCAGCATCCACGCGCGCTCTGCACAGCCTTGTGGCGAAAGCGCGGAAAGGCCAGAAATCTCGAGGCGACAACCTCCTTGAGATTTTCGAAATCGACCGATTCGCGCAACGTAATGATGCCGGTAATCATCATCAGGTTGGTCGGCTGTTCCATACGCAGCCAGGCGGTATCAACCTTGGCGATCGGCTGACGGTGGGGTTCGGTCACAGATTCGGATCCACTGGAGGAAGGATCAGATTCTTTCACGCGCGCGCTCGCAGGTCAACCATCGGGCGCTTCTGAAACGATTGCATCGGTCCGGAAT
>JAIVHD010000138.1 GCA_020201235.1 Lysobacteraceae bacterium | reverse complement strand
AGCCCGGCTTGACCGCATCGGAAACCGCGATCAGGCCAGCCGGTCGATCGTCAACGACCACAAACACGACGGTTGCACTGCGGTCCGAGAGTCGGCCGGCCAAACGAGCCAGCGATTCCGGCAGATCGATATTCAGGCCTTCGATCATTCGCGGGCCGCCGACAGAAACGGTCGAGATGCCGCCATCGGCTCGCTTCACTCGTGCAACCACGCCCTGCCCCGTTTGCGAATCGAAGTTCTGGGCTTCGGGCAATTCCGCAGACCGCGCAGTTGTGGCCGCGACGATCGCCCGGGCAATGGGATGCTCGGAGTGCTGCTCGACCGAAGCCGCCAGGCCAAGCAACTCGTCTTTGTCCCAATCCCCGGTCGTTTCCAGACCCGTCATCGAAGGCTTTCCTTCAGTCAAAGTCCCGGTTTTATCAAACGCGACAAGGCCGACGTTGCGCAGCTTCTGCAGCGCGTCGCCCCGTCGAAACAGCACCCCGGACCGGGCCGCCTGGCCGGTGCCGACCATGATCGAGACCGGTGTCGCCAGGCCCATCGCGCAGGGGCAGGCAATGATCAGGACCGCCACGGCGTTGACCAGTGCCAAACTCAGCGCCGGCTGCGGACCAAACAATAGCCATGCGACCAGGGTGGCTGCGGCTAGCGCCATAACCGCAGGCACGAAATAGCGCGTGACCTGATCGACCAGCGCCTGCACCGGCAGGCGGTTTCCCTGGGCCTGCTCGACCATCCGGATAATCCCGGCCAGGACGGTATCGCTGCCGGTCTGTTCGGCTTGCATCCGAAACGCACCGGTCTGGTTCAGGGTGCCACCGACGACCGTGTCGTCAGGTCCCTTTCGGACCGGCTCGGGTTCACCGGAGATCATCGACTCATCGACCCAGGAATCACCGTCGACGACCCGACCGTCGACCGGGACTTTAGCGCCCGGTCGCACATGCAAGCAATCACCCGGCTGCACTTGCCCAAGCGCGATTTCGATCGTCTGCCCATCGCGCTCGACCCACGCGCTATCCGGCGCGAGCTGCATCAGGCCACGAATCGCAATGGACGTGCGTCCGCGCGCGATCGCCTCCAGCCTGCGGCCCAGCAGAATCAGCGTGATAATAACGCTGGAGGCTTCGAAATAGACGTTGGCCGTGCCCTCAGGCAGAATGCCGGGGGCCAGTGTGGCCACGATCGAGTAGCCCCACGCGGCCGAACTGCCCAGCATCACCAGTGAGTTCATATCCGGCGCGCCGCGCAGCAGCGCCGGCCCGCCGTAACGATAAAAAACCAGCCCCGGGCCAAACTGTACCAGCGTCGCCAGCACCATGGAAACGACATGGATATTGGACCGCCCGACGGCCTGGTCCAGCCACGCGGCCATGCCAGGCACGATGTGGCCGCCCATTTCGAGCACGAAAACCGGCAAGGTCAACAACGCCGAAAAAACAAGCCGGCGCTTCAGCGACCTGCGCTCGCGCTGCTCGCGCGCCTGACCCGAATTGACCTCAGTCCCGATCGCGCGGGCATCGTAACCGGCACGCTTGATGGCCTCAATCGCAGCCTCGACATTTGAGCCTTCCAGAATCTCGATCACGGCCTCGCTGGAAGCCAGGTTGACGTGCGCCCCGCGGACTTCGGGAATTTTTTCGAGTTCGCTGGTTACCCGATGAACGCAGGATGCACAGTGCATGCCCTCGATCGCCAGCCTTTGCTGCTCGGTCGCGACCGGATAGCCGGCCCGCTCCAGCGCCTGCAGCGCCTGCCGCAGCGACGCGCGGTCGCGGTAGTCGAGACTGGCGCGGCGCGTGCCCGGGTTGACCGACTCGACCTGCAGCCCTTCGATGTCCGACAGCGCATCCTCAATACGCGAGACACACGATGCGCAATGCATCGACGGCACTTCGAGTTCAATTCGAGATCGTTTCGGTTCCATGTCCGTCCATCCCGTGTTCATCCGTGTGACTGTTTTCCGGCGGCAAGCGGCTGAGTTCGAGCGCACGGGCCAGGGTCGGCGTGATCATCAATTGGCCGGTCACGATACGGATGCCGGCGCGAGCCAGCGCTTTCATTGGCTGGTGCTGCAAATCGGCCAAAATCAGTCTGATGTTTCGCCGCCGGCATTGCTCGATAAACCGCTCGAGTGCAGACAGACCGTCGGCATCAAGAATCGGCACCGCATCCAGATACAGGATGACGCCGCTTTCGGATTCGAGCATCAGCAATTTGTCGATATGGTTCTCGGGCTGCGCGGCCAGCGAAAGGCCGAAGAAATCGCGGATCTGCAATACCGCGATCACGATCGCAATGCCGCTGGTAAATCCCAGCGTTACCGGCTCGGGGATGTACTCGATCAGGCGTCCCAGGCGACCGAGCGCCATCAGCACCTGGATCAGGCCGGCAAACAGCGATGCCGTCAACAGGCCGGCCAGTCCGAATTGCTGGGAAATCGGATAAAGGATCACGACGAAGGCCGCAGTCGGACCGGATACACTGAAGCGCGAACCGCCGGCGAGCGCAATGACAATACCGGCGATGATAGCCGTATACAAGCCGTGCTGCGGCTCGACCCCGCTGGCGATCGCCAGCGCCATGGCCAGCGGAATCGCGACGATGCCGACGGTCAGGCCGGCAGTCAGGTCCTTCAGCAGCCGATGCCGATCGTAGCCGTCAAAACTATCGCGCAGGCCGCTGGCAAACCGTAAGGTGGTGAGATGAGCGCGATGCGGCATTGGCAAAGGATAACGCTTTAGCCGGCTGTTCGGTAACACAGGTGGAAGCCGGGAACGCCCCCTTGGCCCGCCTTATTCACCATCCCTCCGTCACGAGGGACCACCAGTTGCCCTTGCTGGGGCGTTCCGCGACAATACACTACGGATGCGTACTCGCCTGTCCGGTGCGGGCATGGACCTCGGCGACCCATCGGCATTCTTGAATTTTCTGGGTCGAGCAAGCGGCATCGTCGGCGCCGTCATGCTGCTGCTTGCAGCCGCGCTGAGCGCGCGCGTGCCACGCCTCGATCGTCTGTTTGGCGGATTGACACGACTTTGGAAAACCCACCACCTGCTCGGTGCCGGCAGCCTGTTGCTGCTGATGGCGCATCCGTTGTTGCTGGCGATGGCCCAGACCACCACGTCGGTCGAGGCAGCCACCAGCCTTCTGTTTCCCGCCCCTGGCCACTGGCAGATCTGGACCGGCTGGGCAGCGCTGATCCTGATGATGGTCTTTCTGGCGCCGAGCTTCGCCTTTTTCGGTCGGCCCGACTACCAGCGTTGGAAGTACCTGCATCGCCTGGCCGGGCCGGCCCTGATCCTGGCGCTTGCACACGCCTTCCAGTACGGCCGCACGCTGCCGGCAAACAGCGAACACTGGCTGTGGCTGGTGTTGACGGTCATGGCCGTCGGCGCGGTCGCCTGGCGTTTCGTGTTCTCCCGCCGTATCGGGCGACTGCGATACACCGTCCAGCGGGTCGTCACGGTCGCCAACAACCTGGTAGAACTCGTGCTCAAACCGGCCGGTCGACGCCATCTGGACTACGATGCGGGCCAATTCGTCTACCTGGCACCGTTCGACCGAGAGTTGGCCGCAGGTTATGGCGAGGAACACCCCTATACCCTGTCGTCATCGCCGAAAGAACCCGTGCTGCGCATCGCCATCAAGGACTTGGGCGATGCCAGCCGTGCGATCCAGGCCATACGCCCCGGCAGCCGGGTGACCATCGAAGGCCCATACGGCCAGTTTTTTCCCGACGACCCGCCCAAAAAACAGCTCTGGATTGCCGGCGGCATCGGCATTACGCCTTTTCTGGGACGCGCACGCGACCTTTTAAAAACAGGATCTCCGGTCGATATCCGGCTGATCTACTGCGTGCAGGACGAAGCCCGGGCTCGTTTTCTCGATGAGCTCTATGAAATCGCAACCGAACTAGAGGGCTTCGAGGTCATCGCCCACTATTTCTATCGGCAGGGTCCGCTGGATGCCGAATTCCTCACCGGGCACGTACCCGATATAATCGAGCGCGCCGGATTCATCTGCGGGCCCACGCCGCTGAATCAGCTCGCTAGCCGACTGCTGTCTACCGCCGGCATCGCCAGGAAAAACATCCACACCGAAGAGTTTGAATTATTATGAAAAAACTGGTCTACGCGGCATTTATCGCTTTCTGGACGGCGATCGCAACCTTGCTCTCGGTATCTGCGTTGACACCGGCTGAATCCGATGAAACACGCCCGTCTGTCCCACCCTCCGTCGGCCCGACACCGTACACGCTCGAACAGGTCGCGCGCCACGACACGCTGGAGGACTGCTGGATGGCGATTGACGGCGTGGTCTACAACTTTACCGACTACGTGCTGCGCCACCCCGCTCCACCGTCGGTGCTCGAGCCCTGGTGCGGTACCGAAGCCACCGACGGCATGCGCACCAAGGGCTACGGTGCCGACCACAGCAAACGCGCCTGGGAAATGGCAAAAAATTATCGAATCGGCGTACTTGTCGAATGACCTCGGCTTCGGCAGCTAACCCCGCCTGATTCACCACCCCACCTACAGTAGCACCGCCAGGCCCCGCGTCCAGGGCGTTTCTCAGACAACGGCCGCTCGCTTGCCAAGAAAATACAACGCCGAGTCGCGCCGGCACCGTGACTTCCGAAGGGCCGCCGCACAAGCGCCGTGGGCAGGGTTGCACTCGCTCGAATTGGCTTAGCCAGTTCTTCGCTCGCGCGTCTTGGCCACGACGCCTGTGCAGCGGCTGAGTGTGACCTCTTTACCCGCATGGCCCACTCGGAGCCTGCCGGGTTTAACGCTGATCTACTGCGGAAAAACCGGAGTGGGCCAGATTCTCCGCTCTTTCTTGTTAAATAGGCCCACAATTGGCCGCAAAAGATCGAAAATCTGACTGCAACCGGCTTTCCCTCGCTACGATCGGTTAAATTCGACGGGCTGCCAGGACGAAATCTGCTCGGAAGCATGATCATTTAAATCAATTCTTTCCCTCACGCGCATAGAAATTGGCGAGAGCCTTCATGTCCTGGTCGCTGAGCTTTCGGATCTCCGGCGCCATCTTGTCGGGCTGCCAGCGCTCACCGGCCTTGAGCAATTCGAATTGCTTGATCAGGTACGGCTTCCACTGTCCGGCCAGAATGCCGGCGTCGTCCAGGGCCAGGCCGCCGGCATCGCTATGGCAACGATCGCAGCTTTTGGCATGGATGGATTCGCCCTGGCTTGCAAGTTCGGCATCGACTTCCTGATCGGCCGGCCTGAAGGGCTGCTCGGAAAAATATTCGGCAAGCGTGACAAAATCATCTTCTGAAAGCTCCGCAAGTGCGGCGCAGTGATTTTCTGCCGATACTTGTTCCTTGCCGGAAAAGTAATCGGTCGCGCAGGGACGAGCCTCGGCATTGAAAATTGCCAACTGGTTTTCCAGAAAGTAGGCGGAAGCACCGGCAATCGTCGGTACATGCGGGTCATCGCTGATGCCGTCATCGTTATGGCAGACCACGCAGGCCTCGGCCGCTGGCGGTGCTTCTGCGAAAGCAATATCCTGTCCGGAAAATAACGCCAGACTAAGCGCGAGTGATGCTGAGTAGATTATTGCCTGGTTCATAGTACCTCCTGCATTGATATGAGAGGAACTCGGGAATGAATTCCATCTGTAATTTTTAACGCCTCTACAAGAAAGGCGCGTTAGACCATCACGCTCCATTCTCTGGTTAGCGAAAGTTGTAGCGCAACATTGCAC
>JAIVHD010000363.1 GCA_020201235.1 Lysobacteraceae bacterium | reverse complement strand
ATGAGGAGGTTGGCGAATACAGCTACGCGGTTCAGGGTGTCGGTCATGTCGGCTATGAGCTGGTCAAACTGCTGCGAAATGCCGGTGCCAAGGTTTTTATAACCGATATCAACGAACAAGCCGTGGCGGCCTGTGTCGAGTTGGGCTGCGAGTCGGTCGGACTGGATGAAATCTACGATGTCGATGCCGACGTCTTCTGCCCGACCGCTCTCGGTGCAATCGTCAACGAGCAAACCATTCCGCGATTCAAGTTCAAGGTGGTTTGCGGTGCCGCCAACAATCAGTTGGCAACCGGGGAATGCGGCGACGAACTGGAGCGCCGCAGCATTCTCTACGCACCGGACTATGCAGTCAATGCAGGCGGCCTGATGAATGTCTCGATTGAATTTGAAGGCTACAATCGCGAACGTGCCAAGCGCATGATGCGAACCATTTACTATAACGTTTCAAAGATTTTCCAGATTGCCGAACGAGACGGCATCCCGAGCTGGAAAGCGGCCGACCGGATGGCCGAAGAGCGCATCGAAACGATCGGCAAACTGAAGCTTCCGTTCATGGGTCGCGCCCACCGTTTCCCCGGGCGCGAGCGCGGCAACCATTGATCAACCCGATTGATTCACCACCCGATCTTCTGCGGCGGCCCCGGGCCTACAGCGTTTTGCAGCTAAGCGCAGCCTCACCGCACGGGTGGGTACGCTTGCGGTGCGCTCGATCGCAAACGCCGTATCTACAGGCCCTGGAATCGCCTCGCGACGATCGGGAGGTGAATAAGCCGGGATCGACGGCTGCACCGGCGCGGATTGCCGGTAACGCCTTGATCCATAATGGGTAAGGGAAGCACCAGGAAGAGGCCTTTTCAGGTTCTGCTCCTGCTTCCGGTCACTTTTATCATTGCATAAAAAACTTTCAGGCAAATTATCATGAGGCTATCCGAAGATATTGAAATACTTAGAGATTCGGTGCGCCGTTTCGCCGCTGGATCGATTGCTCCACGGGCCGCAGAGATCGACCAATCGAATGAATTTCCGCAGGAACTATGGGCCGAGCTCGGCGATATGGGTCTGCTCGGCATCACCATTCCGGAGTCTCTGGGTGGATCGGGCATGGGCTATTTGGCCCACCTCGTGGCCATGGAGGAAATTTCACGTGCTTCAGCCTCGGTCGGCCTGTCCTACGGAGCGCACTCCAATCTTTGCCTCGACAACCTGTATCGCAACGGCAATGACGAGCAGCGAAAGAAATTTGTGCCAGGGCTGGTGACAGGCCAGCTCAAGGGCGCACTGGCCATGTCGGAACCTGGAGCCGGTTCGGATGTGGTCGGCTCCATGAGTTGCAAGGCTGAGAAAAACGGCGATGTCTGGATCGCCAATGGCTCGAAGATGTGGATCACGAACGGACCGGAATGCGATGTCGCGGTGGTCTACATGCGCACCGCCGGCAAGGACGCAGGCTCAAAGTGCATGACCGCCTTTATCGTCGAAAAGGACATGCACGGGTTCAAAAAAGCCCAGAAGCTCGACAAGCTCGGCATGCGCGGCTCCAATACCTGCGAACTGGTATTCGAGGACTGCACAATCCCCGACGAGAACGTGCTGGGCGAGATCAACAACGGCGTCTCGATTCTGATGTCGGGACTCAATTCCGAGCGCCTGGTGTTATCGGGCGGCCCGATCGGCATCATGCAGGCCTGCCTTGATCAGGTTCTGCCCTATGTTCGCGAGCGCAAACAATTTGACCGCCGACTCGGCGATTTTGGACTGATGCAGGCCAAGATCGGCGATATATACGCCGCGCTTCAATCCTCGCGCGGCCTTGCCTACCAGACCGCGACCGCATACGATACCGGCGAGAAATCGCGGATCGATGCGGCCGCCTGCCTGCTGCACGCCTCGACCAGCGCGGTCGCTGTCGCGCTGGAGGGCATCCAGGCGCTCGGCGGCAACGGCTACATCAACGAGTACCCGACCGGGCGGCTGTTGCGTGATGCCAAGCTCTACGACATCGGAGCCGGAACCAACGAGATCCGGCGCATGCTGATTGGCAGGGAACTGGTCCGCGAAGGCGGCTGAATTCGCCCTCTCCACCACGCCACCTGCTGTGGCACCGTCATGCCCCGCGCTGGTCACGGTGCAGGCGAGTACGTTTCCGGGGCGCTCCGTCACGAAACGCCCCAAACACGGCACTTGGTGGCACCTCATGAAGCAGGATCGTGATGTTTTCCGTCGTTCGCCGAAGGCGACAATCCGGGAAAAACCGGTTAAGCTTCGACCCTTGTCCTCTCTGCGGATTCCTCATGACCCGACCTGAAGAGTCTGTACCGGACCCTGCAACCAGGATACCGACTGCTCTGGCGCGCGTTGATCGCAGCGCCATGCCGACTCGCGCAGAGCGGCCACGGTCGGGTTCCAGGCCACAGCCGGTTGCCGCATCCGTGACCCCCAATCATCTGTATGCTTGCGAGATGTCCGCATGACTGTTGAAATCGCTCTGGTTTTTCTGATCATCGCGATCGCTCTGTATTTGTTCGCGACCGAAAAGCTGCCCGTGGACGTCACCGCGCTGGCTATTCTGGTTACGGTCATGGCCATTCCGCTGCTATTCCACTCCGAGTGGCTGGTCGACCACGGCGTCAACCTGAAAAACGCATTCCCGACCGTATCGGAAAGCTTGTCCGGCCTGTCCAGCACGGCGACCGTCACGGTTTTATGCATGTTCATTTTGTCAGGAGGCATCCAGCGTTCCGGGTTGATCCACATCCTCGGAAAACGCTTGTTTCCGCTGGTTGGCAACTCCGAAGTCCGCCAGATCATCGTCATCGGGATCATGGCAGATCGGGCGCGAACTCGGCATGTTCGAATTTGCCCATCTGGGCCTGATCGTGCTCGGCATCGGTCTGGTCTATTTCCTGACCCTGGGTCGCTGGCTGCTGCCATCGCGCGAGGAACGGCCGTTGCAGCAGGACGAAGAAGAATTTTTTGTCATCGAACTGGCCGTGCCTGCGGGCAGCCCGCTGGTTGGAAAAACCCTGGAAAGTGCGAAGTTTCAGGCCCATACCGGCGTCGAGCTGCTCAAGCTGACCCGGACCGACCAGACCTGGATCAAGCGCGCCAAATCGACTGAGCTGCAAGCCTCCGACATCATCATGGCTCGCGCAAGCGTTCGCCAGATTATGGACCTGATCAAGGAAAACACGGTCGATGTACTTTCCGATTTTGGCGATACGCGCAAGGCCCGCAGTGATGGGCAACTGGTGCCGATTCTGCTTCGCAATCGAGGCGTGTTCAACGGTCGCACGGCCCGCGCGGTCGATTTCTGGAAACGCTACCAGGCCCGCCTGATTGGCATGGACATTCGCTCGGTGCGTTCACGACGCCTGGCACAGGAAAAACTGCATGTTGGCGAAATCGTGCTTCTCGAAAGCTCCAAGACCTCGCTTGCGCGCCTGAACCGAAACAGTGACGTCGTTGTGCTGGGCGAGTACGAGGATGATTTCGACCGCAAGCGTATGCTGACCGCCGGCGGCATCGTTGCTGCTGTGGTCTTTCTGGCAACGATCACGCCGTTGCCCATTGTCTTGACCGCAATCGCCGGCGTCATCGCAATGTTCGCAACCGGCTGCATCAGCAAGCAGGATATGTATGCTGACGTTTCCTGGGACGTGATCTTTCTTTTGGCCGGGATCATCCCGCTGGGGATCGCGATGACAAAGTCCGGAGCCGCGGCGTGGCTCAGTTCGCTGCTGGCCGTTTACGCCGCCGACTGGAGCCCGGTTTATGTTGTCATGGCGCTGTATGCCGGGACAACGCTTCTGACCAGTATTCTCAGCAATAATGCATCGGTGGTCATCCTCGTACCGGTCG
>JAIVHD010000362.1 GCA_020201235.1 Lysobacteraceae bacterium | reverse complement strand
CAGTTACTGATGCTGGATGCCGGGAATCGGCTGCACTCGGTTGAATCGGAGACCTGGTTTTGTCGCGGTTAAATCCGGCTCGACGGATTTTTCGATTTCCTGGCGCGAGAAGTGCGTCTGTTGGACCCGATCACACAGGGCGTTCCGGGGGTTCTGGCACTGCCAAAGCCACGTACGACAGACTTGCTCGCCTCAATCGAGTCGAACGCTCTCGTCGCTTGCCTCGGCTGACACCGGCTCTGGATCGGCCAGATTGTCCGGCGTTTCATCGGCCGGCTGCATGGTCGAGGCGTTGTGGCCTTCGGCCAACAGGTATTCCAGCCATTTCAGCAAGGCCCTGTTCATGCGCCAGCTTCGCTCGACCAGCCCGCGAACCGGCAAATCGGGCCCGGCCAGGCGCTCGATACCCTGTTCGGGTGAAAACGAAGTTGCTTCGGCCATGCGCGCATCGTGATACACGCGAATGTGCGCATTGGGATGCTGCTCGCGTTCCGGACCCAGTAAATAGGTCAATTGAAGAAACGTCGTGTAATTATGGCGTTCCAGAACCCGCATATAGAGTTCCGGCGCGTCTTTAACGCGGGAGACCAGAACATCATCTCGCGTCAGATTGTCGGGCATGAGCGTGCTCAAGGCATGAAAAACGCCCGAATGCAACGACGGCAGGCGACGCGCGATGACGCGGGATAACGAGTTTGGATTGCGCAATTGGGTTAGCATATCGATGCAGCATATCACAGCAGATTGAAATTTCCGATTCTTGACAAATCGGTCAATTCATGGTTTAAAAATGATCTCGATTCAACTCCAGTTCGAAAACAATTCGGCTGGCAAGTTCCTCGACCGAGGCTCGGGTTGAACTTAAAACCGGTACGCCTTCAGAGCGCAGCAGCGATTCGGCGGCATCGACCTCGTAACGGCATTGTTTTAACGAGGCATATCGGCTATCCGGTCTGCGGGTCTGGCGGATCTCCGACAGGCGCTCGGCTTCGATCGTCAAGCCAAAAAGCTTCTTTTTGTGCTGACGAAGAAAGTCTGGCAATCGAGGTTTTTCAAGATCTTCCTCGGTTAGCGGATAGTTTGCGGCTTTTAGGCCAAAATGCAACGGCCGCAACCTCGGCATCGATGATGGTGCTAAAGACCAGCGGCCATGCCTGGTCGGCCTGGCCGGCGCGATTGATCATATCGACCGTGTCGCGCGCTTTGTTCACGGTATCGACGAACGGCAGGCGCACCTGTCGAAATTCGGTGCCTGAGAACTGGGTCAACAGGCTGTGCCCGAAAGTCTCGGCAGTAATGGCAGTGCCATCGGATACAAACAGTACGGTTCGGCGCATGGGCAGACGGTTACAATAGGTGGTTTGAAATTTCGGGAAATGAAGCGACTGTGAGTGAGTATATCCGCTGGCTCGACCAGCTAGGCATGAATGATCTCGACGAAGTGGGCGGAAAAAACGCTTCTCTCGGCGAGATGATCTCGAATTTGTCCTCGATGGGCGTCAATGTCCCCGGCGGTTTCGCGACGACAGCCAGCGCGTTTCGCGACTTTTTGAAGCAGACCGGACTTGATAAACGCATCGCCGACCGGCTGGAGTCGCTTGATATCGAAGACGTGCGCGAGCTCGCCGTGGCCGGCCGTGAAATTCGGCAGTGGATTGTCGAAACGCCCCTGCCCGACAGCCTGAACGAGGCGATTACCGAGGCCTGGAGCGAAATGCAACAGCGTTTCGGTGACTCGATCTCGGTTGCGGTCCGCTCGTCGGCAACCGCCGAGGATCTTCCCGACGCGTCGTTTGCGGGACAGCAGGAGACCTTCCTGAACGTTTGCGGCCTCGAAGAGGTTCTGCTCAAGATTCACGAGGTTTTCGCCAGCCTGTACAACGATCGCGCGATTGCCTACCGCGTTCATCATGGCTTCAAGCACGCCGAAGTCGCATTGTCGGCCGGCATTCAGTTGATGGTGCGTTCCGACACCGGCGCGGCCGGCGTGCTGTTCACGCTCGACACCGAGTCGGGCTATCGGGGCGTGGTCTTCATAACCTCAAGCTACGGTTTGGGCGAAAGCGTCGTCCAGGGTGCCGTCAATCCCGACGAATTTTATCTTTTCAAGGCCAATCTTGAGGCCGGCCGACCAGCCGTGTTGAGACGTGGCATCGGCACTAAGGCCACCCGGATGGTGTACGCCGATGGTGGTGGCGTGGACACCGAGGACACCCCGGAAAACCTTCGAAACGCCTTTTCGATTACCGATGAGGATGCCGAAAAGCTCGGCGTAATGGCGCTGACCATCGAAAAGCATTACGGTCGACCGATGGATATTGAATGGGGCAAAGACGGTCATACCGGCGAAATCTACATTCTGCAGGCCCGTCCAGAGACCGTCAAAAGCCGTAGCGGTCAGGTCATGGAGCGCTTCAAGCTCGAACAGACCGGCGACGTGCTGGTCGAAGGCCGCGCGATCGGCCAGCGCATCGGCTCGGGCAAGGCACGCGTGGTCGGTGACATCGCCGACATGCACGAAGTCGAAGACGGCGATGTGCTGATTACCGACATGACCGACCCCGATTGGGAGCCGGTCATGAAACGCGCCTCAGCGATCGTTACCAATCGCGGCGGGCGAACCTGCCATGCCGCGATCATCGCCCGCGAACTGGGCATTCCGGCGGTTGTCGGCTGCGGTGATGCAACTCAAAAAGTGCGCCATGGCGACACGGTCACCGTTTCGTGTGCCGAAGGCGATACCGGCCGCGTATATCCCGGCGAACTGAAGTTCAGCGTCTCCGAGGACAGCCTCGAAGACATGCCCGAGGCCCCGGTCAAGCTGATGATGAACGTTGCCAACCCCGACCGAGCCTTCGACTTCGCCCAGATTCCGAACCACGGCATCGGCCTGGCACGCCTGGAGTTCATCATCAACCGAATGATTGGCATCCATCCGCGCGCACTCCTTGAGTACGAACGACAATCACCCGAACTCAAAAGCGAAATCGACAAACGCACGGCCGGCTACGAATCGCCGGTGCAATTCTACGTCGACCGGCTGGTCGAGGGAATCGCGACGATCGCCGCGCCATTCGGGCCCCCGTTCGTGCGCACCGTCGGCGAAGCCCGCGAGGTGGTCGAGGTGATGCAGAAATTCGGCCTGAGTCGCGGCGAAAACGGCTTGAAAATCATCATGATGTGTGAATTGCCGTCGAACGCGCTTTTGGCCGATGAATTCCTCGAGCACTTCGACGGGTTTTCGATCGGTTCGAACGACATGACGCAATTAACGCTGGGCCTGGACAGAGATTCCGGCCTGGTGGCACATCGCTTCGACGAGCGCGATGGTGCGGTCAAAGCGTTGCTCGAAATGGCGATCAAGGCCTGCCTGAAACAGGACAAATACATCGGGATCTGCGGACAGGGGCCTTCTGACCATCCAGACCTGGCCGAGTGGCTGCTTGAAAAGGGCATCGGCAGCATGTCGCTGAACCCGGATACCGTGGTCGATACCTGGCGCCGCCTGGCGGAAAAGTCCTGAGGACTGAGCGGCTGGAGATTGCGCCCATCATGGCGTGGTGAATAAGACGGGCGTCCGAATCTATGCGGTCGCCAGGCCGCCCAGCGCCCCCATAAAAGGACGATAATATTTGAGTTCGGCAATCGAATCACGAATATCGTCCAGTGCACGATGGCTGGACTCCTTGGTCAGGCTCTCGGTGATTTGTGGTGCCCAGCGACGTGCCAATTCCTTGATCGTGCTGACGTCAAGGTTGCGATAATGAAACCAGGCTTCCAGTTCCGGCATCAAACGGGCGAGAAAGCGCCGATCCTGGCAAATCGAATTGCCACACATCGGCGATTTTCCGGCCGGCACCAGTTCCGACAGGAACTCAAGGGTTTCGCGTTCGGCCGCGCGCGCGTCGAGATGACTTTCCAGGCAACGCTGGACCAGCCCCGATTCGATATGGGTGCGGGTATTCCAATCGTCCATCGTGCTCAACTCGTCGTCGGTCGCCCGCACAGCCAGGTTGGGCCCTTCGGCAATCTGATTGAGTTGGGAATCGGTCACGATGGTCGCGATTTCGATGATCTTATCGCGCCGGACATCGAGGCCGGTCATTTCCAGATCAATCCAGATCAGTCGTTGTTCGTCCATGTCATTCCGTTGCTGGTCCCGTCAAGACTATACCAGCCGGGTCGGGAGGAAAGTGATGGATAGCTGGCGGATTTTAACCGCACTCGGCAATCACGGGCTTGCCGTCCCGGAACCTTCGCCGAGTGATGTGCCGATCGAAATCCGTTTTCGAAGAAGCATCGGTCGGCCGCTGCCCGGCGACCGGGTGATGCTGGACCGCGAATCGGGCGTGACAGGAATCTTGCCGCGCGATTCGCTGTTCGGTCGCGGCACTGCAAACGGACGCTTTCAACCGATGGCGGCCAACCTGACCCATCTGCTGATCGTGATCGCACCAGAACCTGCTCCGAGTGTCGATCTTGTGCACCGCTACATTGCCGCGGCCTGCATGCAGAACATCAAGCCGGTGGTGATCGTCAACAAGGCCGATCTCGGCGTTCCCGATCGGCCGCCATTCACCCATCTGCACGACCTCGAGATCGACGTCCTGCATACCTGCTGCACGCCACCCATGGACCTGGACGGCCTGAAGACGATGCTGCACGGCGGCGTCCACCTGTTGGCTGGCCAGTCCGGCGTCGGCAAATCGTCGTTGACCAATGCGTTGCTGCCCGATCTCGCACTGCAAACCAATCGCCTATCGCGCAGCACCGGAAAAGGCCGTCACACCACCACCGGTGCCCGCCTCTATCACCTTCCAGACAACGGCTGGCTGATCGACACGCCGGGCGTCTGGGAATACGGCCTGTGGCGAATGACCACGACCGAGCTCGAACAGGGCTTTCCGGAGTTCAGGCCGTTTCGTGGCCAGTGCCGGTTTCGCGACTGCAGCCATTGCCACGAACCCGCGTGCGCCATCCGGGATGCGGTCGGGACCGGAAAGCTTCCCGACTGCCGATACCAGGCCTGGCTCAATCTGCTCGCCGAGCAACGGCGACTGGGTTTGGGCTAGTGGGCCGATTGAACGCCAACCGAGCTTCAATCATCAGCCAGTTGCCAGGAAATCGCCGTACCGGCCCGCAACACAATCGCGACCGCCGCGCCATCCGGGCTGTTGGTGCGGCCCAGTTCAAACGACTCCGGCACGCACCACGCTTGGCGCTTGAGCGTGATGCTGTCCCGGTTGCGCGGCAGCCCGTAGAAATCGGGCCCATGAAAGCTTGCAAAAGCCTCCAGCCGATCCAGTGCGCCGACCGATTCGAACACCTCCGCGTAAAGTTCGATTGCAACCGGCGCGCTGAAGACCCCGGCGCAGCCGCAGTCGGATTCTTTAGCGTGTTTCGGGTGCGGGGCAGAATCGGTCCCCAGGAAAAATTTCGGGCTGCCGCTGGTGGCCGCATCAATCAGCGCCTGCCGATGCTTTTCGCGCTTGATGATCGGCAGACAATAATAGTGCGGTCGCAGACCACCCTCAAACATTGCATTTCGGTTGAGCAGCAAATGATGCGCCGTGATGGTCGCGCCGATGTGCGCGGGTGCTGCAAGCACAAACTCGACAGCCTCGGCGGTCGTGACGTGCTCAAGCACCATGCGCAGATCGGGAAAATCATCGATTAGCCGCGCCAGGTGACGTTTGATGAAAACCGCTTCGCGGTCAAAGATGTCAATGTCTAGATCGGTCACTTCGCCGTGCAGCAGCAACGGCAAGCCTGCATCCTGCATGGCAGCCAGCGCCGCGGCGACGTTTCCGAGATTCGTCACACCGCTGTCGGAATGCGTAGTGGCCCCGGCGGGGTAGTACTTGACCGCATGAATGAACTCGCATTCAGCCGCCCGGTAGATTTCGTCGGGCGGCGTGTTGTCGGTCAGATACAGTGTCATCAGCGGCTCGAAACACGAATCGCCAGGCGTGGCGCGCACAATACGATCGCGGTAGTCCCCGGCCTGCTGCACCGTGGTCACCGGTGGCTTCAGATTGGGCATGATGATTGCGCGACCGAAGCACCGCGCCGTGGCCGGAAGCACACGTTCGAGAATCGGACCGTCGCGCAAATGCAGATGCCAGTCGTCCGGACGCGTCAGGCTGATTTGATCCAGGCTCATGTAAGAAACTCTTGCCGATCCAGCCTCTATTCTAATC
>JAIVHD010000137.1 GCA_020201235.1 Lysobacteraceae bacterium | reverse complement strand
ACGAGGCTTCAGCCCCACCAGTTACCCGATGAAACCGCTCGTCAGCTACCAGATCAATCGACAACTATCTGGGTGGTACCTTCCTCCACTGGTAAACCGCGCCCTCGGGGCGCACTGAATAAGACGGGGTACCAGTGCTACAGCTTCGTGTCAATAATGGGCAGTGCCTCACATTTGCGATTCCTCCGTACCCAATTTGGTGATTCTGTTCTTGACGCTCGCCCGCGACAACGGTAACTTGAAGCCGAAACGCACCCCCCGAATACCAGAAAAACGTTTCACCCAACCCCTATCAAGCGAGAAAAGAGATGTTCAACAAACGCGACAGCAGCAGCAGCGAAAACCAGCCGGCCCCGCGCACCCCGCCCCGGAACGAAAGTTCTGCGACTGAACATCGGACCGAGACCCCCAGACCGGTCACTCCGCCCGGCGCAAAAGATATTGCCATTATCGGCTCCTCGATTTCGATCAATGGCGAATTGAAAGGCGCGGAAGATTTGATCGTCCAGGGTCGAATCACCGGTACGATCGAACTCAAGAGCAACACCCTGACCGTTGGTCCGGAAGGCCGGATTGATGCCGAAGTCTTTGCCCATACCATCCTGGTCGAGGGCACGGTCAACGGTGACTTATATGCCTCCGAGCGCATCAGTATCCAGAAGTCCGCGCGGATCAGCGGCAACATCCTCGCGCCGCGCATCAGCCTTGAGGACGGTGCCCGATTCAAAGGCTCCATCGATATGGACTCCGAGTCAGAAAAGTTCCGGAAAGCATTCGAGGCCAAGCCGTCTAAACCCGGCGCGTCAACTAATGGCAAGGCCGACGAAAGCACGTCCGACAAAGCCGCATCCAGTCAGCAGCCGCACGCCGGGCCAGGCCAGAAAAACGGCAAGATCAGCGGTTCGGCGGCCTGATCACCGGTCATCCCACATGCCCAGGGCCGAGCCGGGATTGCTTCGTGACACGAGCTTTCGAGGCCTCAACTGACCATCATGGCGCACGATATCGCAGGCGCTGACGTGTCGCTGCCGACGCGCACATCGCTGCGCGCACCGCTGCTGGGCGAGTTACTGGAACCGTCCGGCAGCCGCTCGCGCCGGGTCTGGCTCGACCTCGGCTCGGTCACGCAGGGGCTGATCGAACGCCTTCAAAATACCCGCAGCCGACTTGTAATCGCAGCCCTCGATGCAGCAGCACGGGAACGCGAACCCGATTGCTTCGATTTCAAAAAACGATTCGCGGCAGGATTGCTGAACGAGCCTGTTGATACAGTCCTTTGCTGGGACCTCCTCAATTACATGAACGCCAACCAGCTCCAGTGTCTGTCGGCAACCGTTGCCCGGCTAGCCGGACCCGGTGCCAGGATCCACGCACTGATCTACTACTCGAATCCGATGATGCCCGACCTTCCGGGCCGTTTTTTTCCGGGCAGCGGGGCCGAACTGGAGATGATCGAGGGGGCTCGTTCCAAAATTCAGGCGCTGCGCTACAGTCCAAAGGCACTGCAAAAAGCGATGCCGAAACTGGAAGTGGAGCGAACCCTGCTGCTCAACAACGGCATGCAGGAATTCATTTTCGAACTGAGACTGGATTGACTCCGGCATCGTGCCGGCCGGGTGCTTGCTGCCTGCAACCGTCGCGATCGCCGGCGGTTCCTTAAACCCGCCTTATTCATCATCCCTGCTTAGCAAGACTCAGGCGCACCAGAATGAAAAAGCTGGAACCGCAGATTATGCTGATGTACGCAGATTGTAAAAATAAAATCGCTTTTTTAGTCGCCCAGGCCGGGCGACGCGGCTTCAGTCGCAAGACGAAAACCCCAAGCGGCGGAACGATTCGACAGCACAAAGGAAATCAACAATCTGCGCAAATCTGTGGCTCGCTTTTGACGATGCCTGAACCAGGTACGTAATCCGGAAAGCAAAAGGGCACCGGAATTCCGGTGCCCCTTGGCGCTGCTCATCAAACGTCAGGCTGCCTTGACGTTTTCAGTTGCGGTCGAACGGCCCTGGCTGGACTCGATGGTCGATCTCGCCGAACCGATCTCGATGCGCCGCGGCTTCATCTGCTCGGGCAATTCACGTTTCAGGTCGATGTGCAGCAAACCGTTTTCCAGTTTGGCATTTTCAACGCGCACGTGATCGGCGAGCTGAAAGCGGCGTTCGAACGAGCGTGTGGCAATGCCGCGATACAGAAATTCGCGCTTGCCTTCGACCGACTCTTCATCGCGTTTGTTTCCGGAAATCGTCAGCGTGTTCTGCTCGGTGACGATTTCCAGGTCTTCATCGGAAAAGCCCGCGACCGCCATCGAGATTCGATACTCGTCTTCACCACGAGTCTCAACATTGTACGGGGGGTATCCGTTTGCATCAACGCGTGACGCACTGGTCAACATGTCGGCCAGGCGGTCAAAGCCAATTGCGGTCCGATACAGGGGTGAAAGATCATACGTTGTCATACCACTATCCTCCATTGAGCAATAGATTAATTGTCGGTCGGCTTCACCTTCTGGCTAAAGCCGGAAGCCCCGATTGGCGGCCTCAATCACAATATAGGGTCGGTTAGTTCAGGGTCAAGAGTCTTTCGCGAAAAAAATCCGGCTCACGCTTTCCGGTGTGAATCGTTCGAGCCACGACTTTTCGGTCTCCCAGCGGAGCTGGTACAGGTCGGCCTGTGCGCTGGCGCCCAACAAGTAATCATCACTGGTGAGTAGTTCATCGGCCAACTTCAAGTCGAGCGCTCGCACGCCGTACCAGTATTCGCCGGTCGCGGCTTTTTCGAGATCGACCTGCGCCCGATGGCTGTGCACGAACTCCTTGAACAGTGCGTGCACGTCTTCGATGTCGTGCTGGAACTTGTCGCGCTCGCGGTCGGTGTTCTCGCCAAATAGCGTCACTGTACGCTTGTACTCGCCGGCCATGAACTGCTCATAATCAATGTCGTGCTTTTTCAACACGCGGTTGAAGTTCGGCATGCTGGCAATGACGCCGATCGAGCCGAGAATGGCGAACGGCGCGGCGATAATCCGATCGGCCACGCAAGCCATCATGTAGCCGCCGCTGGCTGCGACCTTGTCGACAGTGACCGTCAGGCGGATGCCGCGGTCACGGATTCGCTTGAGC
>JAIVHD010000361.1 GCA_020201235.1 Lysobacteraceae bacterium | reverse complement strand
GCCTATCCCGAGCGGGTCTCCGGCGAGCACCGGACCGAGGGCCCAATCAACGCCATCGTCATTGCCGATACCGATCTGCTGGCCGACAACCTGTGGGTTCAACGCCAGAGCTTTCTCGGAAGCCAGTTGCTCAATCCGTTCGCCGATAATGGCGCGCTGGCAGTCAACGCGGTCGAGAACCTGCTCGGCAACGCCGACCTGATCAGCATCCGCAGCCGTTCAACCTCGGATCGGCCGTTTGATCTGGTCGAGGATCTGCGACGCGAGGCAGAAGCACGGCTGCGCCAGACCGAACAGCGACTCGAGCTCGAGCTGCAGGAGGCCGAGAACCGCCTAACCCAGCTTCAACAGGCGCGCGGAGATTCCGACCTGAGTATCCTGACACCGGAGCAGGAAGCCGAAATCGATCGCTTCATGGACCAGCGGCTTGAAATTCGCAGGCAGCTTCGTCAGGTGCGGCGTGAGCTTGACCAGGAAATCGAACAGCTAGGAAGACGCGTCAAGATTGCCAATATCCTGCTGATGCCGCTGCTGGTGACGACGATCGCGCTATTCGTCGCCTGGCGCAGGCGCAAGTCGCAGCATGGAGTTGCACGATGAGCCGCAATCGATTCACGCTTTTAGTTGTCGTCACGCTGACCGCGGCGCTCGCTGTGATTGTGCTGAGCCGTTCGGTCGATGATCAGCACGGCGCATCGGCCGGTGTGCTTTTGCCCGCTCTCGAACAATCGGTTAACGAAATCGCTGCAATCGACGTTGTCGCGCCGGGCGGCACTATCGCGGTCACGTTAAGACGCGATGATGAGCGTTGGCGGGTGCTGGAAAAAGATGGTTACGAGGCCGATTTTGCCCGGGTCATTGAGCTGCTGCGAAGCTTGCGTCAGGCGCAAAAAGCGGGGGCCCGGACCGCAAACCCCGAGTGGTATTCGAAGCTGGGCGTGCAGCCGCTCGCGTCCGACGACGCTACCGGCCGGCGGCTGGATTTTCCGGGCCAGGAAATCGCCTCGGTGATCATCGGTCAGACCGATCCAACCGGCAACGGCAGCTATGCGCGACGGGTCGAAGATGCGCAGAGCTGGCTGCTCGACGAGGTCATCGAGGTTCCTGTGGACCCAGTCGTTTGGCTTGAACGGGGCGTTATGGACATTCCGGCCGAAGACATTACCGAAGTGGTCATTCGTCACGCCGATGGCGAGATGATTCGTATCGCGCGGGCTGGCGACAACGATCCGGAATTTGTGTTGCGCAATGTGCCCGAAGGACGCCAGGCCGGGCCGCCGCGGCTTCGGCGAGCCATTGCCAGCGGGCTACGCGGCCTGAACCTCGAGGACGTCCGCCGCCACCAGCCGCCGGTTCCGGCCGACGCGGCGCGGCTTTTATTCGTGACCACCGATGGCCTGAACTTCGTTGCCGACATATTTGAGCGCGAAGCCCGGTACTGGGTGCATTTCACGGTTTCGGCCGAAAACGCGGCAACCGGGGCGACAGCTCCATCCGTTGGCGATGTTGATGCGCCGGATGGGGCCGAGGAAACCGCCGTCAATCCTGACGACGAGACCGGCGACGGCCTGGCGGCAAATGCCGATGCCACCTCCGGGCCGACCGAAGCAATCGAGGAGCGCGACGCGGTCGAGCAGCAAGCCGCCCAGCGTCTGGCCAACGCGGTTGCGGTCGATGCCCGGCTCTCGCCATGGATATTCGCAATCCCCGAGCGCCGCTACAACGACCTGACAAAGCGAATGGAAGATCTGCTTGAGCCCGTCGAAGAAGAGTAGGTCGGGGTTACATCCCCGACGGATTCCTCCCGACGAATCGTAGGTCGGGGTTACATCCCCGACGGATTCCTCCCGGACGAACCGTAGGTCGGGGTTACATCCCCGACGGATTCTCCCGGACGAATCGTAGGTCGGGGTTACATCCCCGACGGATTCTGTGTTGCCTTCACTTTTCCCTCCGCACTGACCAATTGATTCCCTGGTGGCGCGCCGGGTATGATGACGACTGTCTTCGGGGGTGGAGTCGATAACCGACATGGAATCGTCGCGAAGTTCGGTCTGGGCGGCCTGTGTTCAGGCTTTTGATCTCCTGGTTCTGGCGCGGGTGCCGCTGTTACTGGTCCTTGCCGGCGCGGTCATGGTGTATTACGTGCCGCAGTTCCGGGAGTTGTTCGATCTGGCGCTGACCCGGCCCGTCTGGGCACTGTGGGCATGGCTGTTTACCGGCGCGCTCAGTTTGGCGGCGTGGTATTCGGCGCGCACCTTGTTCAGCTTCGAATGGCCTCGGCGGGTGCAGTATGCGCGCGTGCAAAAGAAGCTGGGGAAGGTACTGCCCCGCATTCTGGCCGGGCTGTTGCCGTTGATCATGGCAATTGCATTCGCCGCCGCGTCCTCGCCCGACCACGCGGTGGTCAAGTGGATGTGGGTGCTGCTGTTCGTGGGCGAGAGCGCCGCGCTGGTGCTGTTCACCACCTACCGGCGCGCGCTGATCCGGAGAACGTTCATCGGCCAGTTGGGCCGGCCGCTGGGGGTTTATCGCGAGGATATCGAGGCCGAACCGGCGGTCGACCGCCTGTGCTACTGGTCGGACCTCGGGCCGATGCGCTACTTTCACCTTGCGGGTGTGGTGGTGTTGATCATCTCCTGGGTGGTGGGCCATTACCTGCCGCACTGGATCGACCTGATCGGATCGCCGGGCCTGATTCTTGGCGCGTTCATGATGTTGGTCTGGGCCAGTACGGCACCGGTGTACTGGGCCGCGCGCACGCGCGTACCGCTGGTTACCGCGCTGGTGGTATGGGCGACCCTGATGGCGCTGTTCGGCCTGAACGACAACCACGCCGTACGTTTGACCGCCGAGGCAAACTCCGATCAGGATCCGCCGCCCGGACTGGTGTATTCGGCCGGCTCCCGCGAGCCGCTTTCCACATTCATGGCCGAATGGTGGGATGCCGAGCGGCGGCAGCATTGCAATGACCAGGTGTATTTCGTCTCCAGCGAGGGCGGTGGCATCCGGGCCGCAATGTGGACGGCGCTGGTGCTGTCGAAGTTTTGCCGCGTTCATGCGCGAACAGGATGATCGGTTTCCCGAAGGCGACAATCCGCTGGTCCGGTTTCTGGAGGACGATTTCCTCGCGCCGGTGCTGGCGGCGATGTTCGGCGCCGATCTGTTCCAGCGCTTCCTGCCGCTGCGCCTGTTCACCGATCGCGGCCAGGCGCTGGAGAATTCATGGGTGCAGGGCTATCGTAAGCACGTGCTGGCTGGGCAGAAAAGAGCCCCCGCCGATGCGGGCATGGCAATGCGACTTGCCGACAGCGTCCGCTCGCCGGACAACTCGCGATGGCGCACCGCGTTGTTTCTGAATACGACGCTGGTCGACAGCGGCCTGCGCCTGATCCAGCATCCGTTTGCCGCTCTGGATATCGACCCCGACGTCTCGGCGCCGTTTCCAGGCGCCCAGGACGGTGCGCGCTGGCTGCCGGAGGAGTTGCCGTTGTTCAGCGCCGTGCACAACAGCGCGCGCTTCACGCTGGTCAGCCCTGCGGGGACGATCTTGCGGCGCGATGGAGAGGATGTGCGTCGTCTCGGCCAAGTGGTGGATGGTGGTTATTTCGAGAATTCCGGCATGACGACGATTCAGGCGCTGATCAATGCTTATAGCGAGCTGATGGCCGACGGCCAAGGTCCCGCCCGGTTCCGGGTTGTGCACATCAGCAATGGCGAAACCGTGGCGCCGTTCGCGCCCAATGGGGCCGACGAATGCCTCGCGGAATCGACCGCTTCCGCATCGATTCCGCTATTTGGCGAGCTGCGCGCGCCATTGATCGCGATCCTGCGGACCCGCGATGCGCGGGGTCTATACGCGCGCCAGGCGCTACTGGACCGCGTCCAGCATCTTGGCGACGGCGGGCTATGGCACTACCGCCTGTGCGCCGGCTTGCATTCGATTCCGCTCGGCTGGACCATCAGCGATCTGACGACCCGGGAAATGCGCCGGCAACTGGCCTGCGATCCCGCGCTTCCGGAAAGCGACTGCCGGCAAGCGGCCGCGATGGGCCGGAACACGCGCGAGATCGTGGCGCAGTGGTAATAAACCTGGCAGAAAATCTCCGTCATCCCGGACGCGCACGGTGCGATCCGGGATCTCGCGACGTCTTGGGAATCGTTAAACCCGCCTTGTATGTTTCCCCAGTCGTGGAATTTGAGAAAATGAAGTTGCCGGGGGCGGCTGAACATCGATCCGGCGCCCTACATCAAATTCATCAATCGACGCGAGAATGCCCGGTTTGTCCTGCCACCCCGGTATTTCCGGGCTTTTCGCGCCTGTTTTCCGCGCAATCAGATTCGAAAGTCCTCGCCCGAGCGCTCACCTTTGCCTTCAACGAGCTTCAATGCCTTGCCAATCAGACTGTCAGTCGACCGAACCAGGTGCTCAAGGAACCCGTCTCGTTCCAGGGTGCGGGCCTGAACGTCGATCGGAATGAAGCGGTTAAGCGTTTCGCGAAATGTTTTTCCGTGAATAATCCCGGGTAGTTGTCGGCGCATGTCCCCGGCCCATTCGGGCCAGTGATGATACTGATCTGCCACATTTCCACGCGAACATCACGATTGTCAGGTTCTTCCTTCAGAGCCCGGGGCGGTTTGACGATCACTTCGAGTCCGTAGCGTCGTCCGATGTCCTGTTCGATACATTCCTTCAGATTGTGCAGGTCATCGGTAGTGAAGTCGGTACCGCCAACAAAATCCAGATCCTCGCTGAAGCGGGGAGCTCCGTGGATCAGGCGCAGACATGTTCCGCCCTGGAACACGAGGGGATCGAGCAGGCGATGTCGATCCAGAGAATGGAGAATGTCGTAGTGGAGCAGCTCCTTTTCGATCACCGGGCGCATGTGTGCATACTCGCCGGCGGCCATGGCCTGCTCGACCAGCGCGTCGAATTCCTCTCTAGCCATGTTCGTACAGCGCCTCTTGGTCGACCAGATGGGTGTTGCGACCGACTCGCTTGAGATCGCGCCAGGCCGTGTACGCATCCGTAATCCGCATCGGCCGGCCTTCGACTCGGTAGCTGTGTTTCAGGATATCGCTGACCGGACGCTTGGTGTGATTGAACTCGATCACGCCGAAGGGCGTTCTGTATTCACCCCTTCTCCCGGTGGTCATCACGGTCAACCTGTCGAGCGGAATCTGGGAGATGACGCCGAACTCCGACAGCATGGATTCCAGACTCAGATAGCTGTACTCGCCGCGCCTCAGAATCAGAGCGATCCGCTCCGGCAGAAACCTGTCCCGGCTAGCGGCATTCGGGTTGACGTAGACGCCACGACATGCACGGCGCAGGATGCCGGTTTTGACCAGCCGATCCAGGCCCTTGTTGAACGCGCCGGAGCTGTCGGCCGGAAACAGCCTGGCCAGATCCTGGGTCGCAAAGACGCAGCGGCCCTTGCGGTCCCATTCGGCCAACTTCTGGATGGCTTCGTTCCGGGTCATGATTTTCAAGTGGACGGAATTATCCCAATTGTGGGGTATTTTTGTCCACTTTACAAG
>JAIVHD010000360.1 GCA_020201235.1 Lysobacteraceae bacterium | reverse complement strand
ATTCGGTACTCGCCTCCGGTGCTTCCTGGTGTTTCTGCCCTTGCTGTGCGCATTGCTGATTTTTGCGCCGGTCGAGCCGGTGTTCGCCGACAGTCTGCGCGAAGTCGCAGAGCGCGTTGCGCGCCAGAACGATGCCAGGGTGGTTTCCGCTCGCGTGGTCGAGCGAAACGGACGACGGTTCTACGTGATTCGCATCGTCACGCAGGCCGGAGTGGTCAAGACGATTCGCGTTCCGGCGGGGGATTGAGCCTTGAGGATTTTGGTGCTGGAAGACGAAACGACGCTTCGCGAGACCCTGACCGATCGCTTGCGGGACGAAGGTTTTGCGGTTGACGCGGTCGGTGACGGCATCGAGGGCGCGTATTTCGCGTGCGAATATCCGCTCGATCTGGCCATCGTCGATCTCGGCCTGCCGGGCCGCTCGGGGCTGGAGGTCGTCAAGCAACTGCGGCGCGCGGGCAAGAACTACCCGGTCCTGATTCTGACAGCAAGAGATCACTGGCAAGACAAGGTCGAGGCGCTGGAAGCCGGGGCCGACGATTATCTCACCAAGCCCTTCAGAACCGAGGAGCTGCTCGCTCGCGTGCAGGCCTTGCTGCGACGCGCGGCCGGGCATGCCAGTTCGGAAATCGCATATGGACCTCTGACGATCAACCTGGCGGCCCAGAAAGTCGCATTAAACCAGCGGCCGCTCGCGTTGACAACGTTTGAGTACAAACTTTTGTCGTACTTTGTGCTCCACCCGGATCAGGTCCTCTCCAAGATGCGGCTCAACGAACACCTCTACGAGGACGATGCCGATCCGGAAAGCAATGTGATCGAAGTGATTCTCGGCCGCCTTCGCAAGAAGCTTGACCCCGACGGCTCCTGGAAGCCCATCCAGACCTTGCGCGGACGTGGCTACCGCTTCAGTCCCGATGATCAGGAAGTACAATCGCCGGAACAGGATGGCGGCTGACAGGGGTGCGGAACGGCAGCGTTCGTCGCTAGGCGAAGGGCTCGTTCGCAAGCAAGCTGCGCCTCGGGCTTCGGCACCTTCGCTGGTGCTGCGGCTGACTGTTTCGGCCGTCGTGGTGGTGGTGCTGGCGCTCGGCCTGATCGGTCTGGTGGTTGACCGCGCTTATCGGGCCTCGGAAAACCTTGCTCTTTTCGAGCGGCTTGAGTCGGCCGTTTTCGTCGTGTTAGCCGGACTCGAAGTCGATTCGTCCGGCACGGTCGGGTGGTCGGGAGCACCGGCCGATTCCCTGTTGATGCAACCAGAATCGGGATTTTATGCCGGGGTCTACACGGCCAGCGACACGTGGCTTTCACCGTCGACCCTTGGGGTCGACATTCCCATCAAGACGACAGCAACGGTTGCGCGCGGCAGCGAGCAGCGGCGCGTCGCGACCGATGTCCGCCCGTGGTCGGTCTATCGTGTGGGTCTTGGCTGGGAGCTTTCGAATGGAACCATCATCGATCTGGTCGTCTGGGCTGCGGAGGACCGGCGGCGCATTTTGCAATCGGTGACCGCGTTTCGCTCGGATCTTTGGGTCTGGCTGCTGATCGCTGCGGTGTTGCTGGTGCTGGCCCAACTGATCTTTTTGGCACAACCGCTGAGTATCCTCCGAAGGGTCGCCTCCGAGGTGCGGGATGTCGAGTCGGGGCGAAAAGCCCGCCTGACCGGCGGCTATCCGAGGGAGCTTGCACCCCTGACCGAAAACCTGAATGCGCTGTTGGCGACCGAGCGGGCCAACGCCGAACAGTACCAGCAAGCGCTCGGCGACCTTGCGCATTCGCTTAAAACGCCACTGGCGGTGCTGAACGCCCAGATCGACGCGAGTCGATCAGAGCAGCGCCGGTGCTCGCTCAGTGCCCATGAGATTCAGGATGCCGTGACTCAGATGGAGAGCCGGATTCGATCAGAGCTCGACCGCGCCTCGCGTTCGGGACGTCGAACCATGATCGCGCCACTGCAGATTGCACCGCTGGCCGAGCGAGTCATCCGGTCTTTGCAGAAGCTCTACCCGTCGGTCTCGTTCGATGTTCGCGCGGATGCATCGTTGCGCGCGAACATCGACGAGCGCGATCTGCTGGAAGTGCTCGGAAATCTGCTGGAAAATTCTGCGAAACATGGCGCCGCGCGAGTGTCGCTGGAAATGCAGTCTGGACCGTCGGGCCCCAGGCGAACCGGCCTTGTCATTTCGGTTTCGGACGATGGGCCCGGGATCGACCTTGGACGCTTCGAGAGCCTGATTCGACGCGGCGCCCGCGGCGACGAGGGCACCGAGGGACAGGGCCTTGGGCTGGCCATCGTGCGCCGGATCGTCCAAAGCTATCATGGCGTAATTCACGCGCAGCAATCCGGGTCAGGTGGCCTGCGCATCGAAATCGCGCTGAAGCCGGACTAGGAGCCTGTCGGGTTTAACGCTGATCTACTGCGGAAAAGCCGGATTGGGCCAGATTTCCCGCTCTTTTTCGTTAAATAGTCCCACAATTGGCCTCAAAAGATCGAAAAATCTGACTCCAACCGGCTTTCCCTCAGCGTAGATCGGTTAAATCCGACAGGCTCCTAGTGATCGCCGTAGAATACCGACTCGGCGCATACTCGTCAGCCCGGTTCGTATTGCGGCTGACCTGTGCCGGGCCTTTGAATGATCCGCGCTTGAAAAGGATACCGCCAGCCATGGCCGACAAGACAGCACATCAAACCGATCGGCAACCCATCGAGCGCTTGCTTGAGGTTATGGATCGCCTGCGCGACCCGGATCACGGCTGCCCATGGGATCTCGAGCAGAGTTTCCGCAGCATTGCACCGTATACGATCGAGGAAGCGCACGAGGTTGCCGATGCAGTCGAGCGCGGCAACCTGGACCATCTGCGCGACGAGCTGGGCGATCTGCTATTCCAGGTTGTGTTTCACGCGCGCCTGGCCGACGAAATCAGGGCCTTCGATTTCGATGATGTCGCCGCGGCGGTTGCCGATAAACTGATTCGTCGACACCCGCATGTGTTTGGCGACGGGCCGATGATCGACGTGCAGCAGCAGGCCGAAAGCTGGGAGTCGATCAAGGCGGCAGAACGCGAGGCCGAAGGCGCATCCAGCCATATCGACGGCGTCTCGGCCGGTTTGCCGCCGCTGCGACGTGCAGTCAAGCTGCAAAAACGGGCCGCCAGGGCCGGCTTTGACTGGCCTGACCTGGCACCGGTC
>JAIVHD010000136.1 GCA_020201235.1 Lysobacteraceae bacterium | reverse complement strand
CAACCCGGACACCTGGTGGAACCCGCTGGTGACTTACAGCACCGGTACAATGGCGCTGCAGTGGGGCATCGTGCTGGTGCTGGTGCTGGCCTTGAACCGGTTCCTGGCCGACGGCGTCAAGGACGGCCCGATGACGATTGCCACTAACGGCGCCAATGACGACGGCCCCGATGCGCGGAGTGACAGCAATGGACGGTGAACTCATTTTCTGGATCTGCTTCTCCGTCGGCGGCTATTCGCTGGCCGTCGGCACCTTGCTGCGTATTGCATTGAAGAACAGCGGGACCTGAGCGGAGAAGTTCCGCTCGTCCGCGTCTGCGCGCGTTACGGAAAAGGCCAGTCTGCCGTCCTGTGAGGGACGGTTGTAGAAAGCGATGCTTACCGAGTTCTCCCGCCACGGCTCGACCCTTCGGACCTCCAGCCCGGCTTCGGGCAGCTTGTTGAACCAGCGCCCGGCAACCTTCTGAATGCCTTCCACCAGGGCTCGCGCATCGGCGAGAAAAGCTGCCCGACCCTTCGCCGTCGATTGCAGACTGTTCAACGAGGCGATCAAGCCATCGAACCCGCGCTTGAACGGGCTGGTCAGTGCGGCATCGGCAGCCTCGGCAAGCCGCTCTCTTTCCGACGCAGTCGTCTCCAGAGCCGCAACCTTCTCGCTGAAATCCGAATAGACCGCGTTGGGCTCTCCGTCGTCGATGGGCGCACCGGCGCTCATGGCCGTGGCGTCCGCGATCACGTCCGGAAACGCGAAGGCCGGGGGCAGAATGCCGGCCTCGGCACGTGCTTCAAGCTGGGTGGTGAATTCCGCCAGCACCGCTTCGAGTCCACGAATCCGGGAGACGTAGTCCTCGGCGTCCTGAACGGTCTCGATCGGATGGTTGTTTTTCAGGACCGTGATCAGACCCGATAGCTGGCCGTTGAACTGATCCACCACGTAGAAATGGTTGCGGAAGGCATGGTTGTCGGCATCGGCAAGTCTCAATTGTCGCGCAATTCGACTATTGCCTGGATCTCGACGGCGATGTTGGACGGCAGCGAGGCCATGCCGACCGCGGCCCTGGCGCCCTTGCCGGCCTCGCCGAAAGCGGTCACGAACAGGTCGGAAAAGCCGTTGATAACTTTAGGATGGTCGGTAAAGTCGTCGGTCGCGTTGACCATGCCCGTGATCTGCAATACCTGCTTGACCCGCGAAAGCTGGCCGACTGCCGCCTTGATCGTCGCCAGCATGCACAGTCCGGTCAACTCTGCCGAGCGCCGGCCCTGCTCCAGCGTCAGGTCGCGCCCGACCTTGCCGGTGGTGAAATCGTCGCCGCACTCGCCGTGCCCGGACAGATAAAGCAGGTTGCCGGCCTGCCGCCAGGTCACGTAGGTAGCGACCGGGCTCGTGGCCGCCGGCAGCGCATACCCGGCCGCGGCCAGGCGCTCTTCCGGCGTTTCGGCGCTTGCAGTAGCCGCGGTGAACAACACCAGGCCGGCGATGATCCGCCCAGCGCTGTTCAAAGGTTTGTCGATTGCTTTCATTGAGATTCTCGTCGATTTCACCAAAGGATGGGTCATTCCAGCGTCTGAAGGTGACGGGGAAGATCTGTAGCTTGATGGAAGAATTCGAGCACGATCAGCGCGTCTTCTGAATCACGCATGACGATGTAGTGGCCACCTTCACGGTAGTAGACAAGGTCGTCGGCACTGGCATGCCCTTGCATCAACAGGCCACACGGCTGAGGGTGCGGCGGCTGACCCTGGGCGATGAGTTCGATGCGTTCGATCAGGGCGTCCCGGTAGGCGATGGCCAGGCGCTCGCCGAATTGTTCTATGGTCCAGGCAAAAACGTTCACCAGACTGCGTTCGGCGCGCCGGGTCAGCCGCCATGGCTTCACGACGCCGAGGCGTCACCACGCGCACGTTCGAATGCGCGCCGAACGGCGGCCTCTCCCGTGCCTGCAGCGAGCTTGCCGACCTCGGTCTCCGCCAGCGCGAGTTCCAGGCGCGTCCGAATCTCGGCCAGTTCGGTCGCGCGTCGCTCGCGATCGTCGTGCAGCGCGCGTAACCCGTCCCTGACCACTTCGCTGGCGCTCTGATATTCGCCACTGGCCACCAGTTCGTCGACCCAGCAGCCCCATTTCGATGTCAGGGCAATGCTTTTTGAGTTGCGGGCAGGCATGATTCAATCTCCACAATTCCGTATTGATTGAAGCGTAGCAGAGGGTGCTACAAATTACCACCCGAGTGGTCAGCGTGGACTGGCCGCCGTCCACGACCAGCGAGGCGCTATTAACCCGCATATTGCGCCAGCGTGCGTAGCGAAGCGGTTCAAGGGTGCGTCCTGGCGGGATTTCGCGACCGAGGCGCGGTGCATAAGTAGGGGCCAGGAGGTGTTGCGTTACGATACAATCTACATTAAAATATATGTATGAAAACCATTACAATCAATGTATCCGAGCCAGTCTACGCGGAATATCAGGCTGCATCGAAGTCGGCCGGCCGACCCACATCGGAATTGATCCGCGAGGCGATGGAGTTTTACCGGCGCGAGCGCTTGCGCCCGGTCGGTGATCTCGCTGGATTCCGGCCGCGCTCGGTAGGCCGCGTGCTTCGCCCGCTGACAGCCGCCGATGATCTGCTCGATGAAATGCTGGAACGCGATTCGTGATCGGGTTGGATACCAGCTTTCTGGTCGGCCTGACGATTCGTGAGCATCCCGCCCACGCGGCTTGTCTGGAACTGTTTGACACGAGTATCCGAGGCATCGAATCCAGCGCGGCGATCTGCGCGCAAGTTCTGGGAGAATTCGCGCATGTCGTGACCGACCCCCGACGTTTCTCGGAACCATTGAATATGGCCGAAGCGCTGGAGATTTGCAGCCAGTGGTGGCAAGCGGCCGAATGTCGCATCGTCGAGCCCACGCCGCATTCGTTTCCGCTGTTTGTCGACTGGATGCAAGGACATCGACTCGGGCGCAAACGCGTTCTCGATACCCTGGTTGCCGCCAATTATCACAGTGCCGGAATCAAACGAATAGCAACTACGGATTGGCGCGATTTCAGAATCTTCGGCGTGTTCGACCTCATTCATCTGCAAAGCTGAACGGGATAAAAAAGGATTCAGTTGAAAATATCAGCCGCCGCTTTCCACTCACCATCCTCCTTGATCCATACCACCAGATACGACCCCTCGATGACGGAGCCGTCGGCCAG
>JAIVHD010000135.1 GCA_020201235.1 Lysobacteraceae bacterium | reverse complement strand
CGATTGGGTGAGCTGACGGCTCGCCGATGCTGACGAGCCGCCCGCAGAAATTCAATCAAATGTCAGATTATCGGTTGGCAGAATCCGGCTCATCAGCCTTGACGTTTTCTTCGGCATCCGGCGAGCTGCGGCTTTGCCCATCCTCGTCCTCAAGCGTATTGAAGTTACGCAGGGTCACGTTTCCGGCACCAATGGCTTTTTGCAGGCGCGTTTCAAACTGGACGATTTTTCGGAAATCCCAACGGTCGGGGTCGTAGAACTCGGTACCCGAGAAAAGGTTTCCGCCACGGTCTGTGACGTACAGCGCACGATTGACCCCGACCCGCGAACCTCCGCCGCCGACTCGTGCGCGGTCTCGACGCATCCGCATCGCGGTCCGGTCAATTGTGACTTCATCGCCAAATTCCGGCTTTAGCTCCTGCTCGAGAATACGACGGGCAACTTCCCGGTGCTCATCGCTGAACCGGCGCCAGATATCTTCGGCAACTTCGACGTACTGCGGATAACCCCGCTCGGCCGCCAATTTAATCCAGGCCCAGCCACGCAACGGGTCACGCTCAAAGTGCTGGCCATTGACGTACATCATGCCGAGATTAAACTGGGCCATCTTGTCGGCCCAGCGAGACGCCAGCAGGAAATTGCCGTGAGCCGCCTTGTAGTCGCCCTGCTGATAAAAGCGCACGCCTCGTTCGAGGAATTGGGTTCCGGGCGCATTGTCGGCATAGTTGTCGATGTTGAATGTATCGGCCGCAAGCCGTTGAGCCGACATCGAGACCAGCAGGATCACCGCGCATAAATGAATCAGCTTTTGCATCATCAGAAACCGTGTT
This sequence comes from Lysobacteraceae bacterium, assembly GCA_020201235.1. Classification (GTDB taxonomy): domain Bacteria; phylum Pseudomonadota; class Gammaproteobacteria; order Xanthomonadales; family Wenzhouxiangellaceae. Next base: position 2,373 of record JAIVHD010000135.1, on the reverse strand, counting down.
GAAAGTGCCAGAATACACAGTCTATCAGAAGTTCGTGCCGGATTGACGAGGGAGGGTCGGTGTAGTCGTTGGATTGCCTGGAGATGCCGTGCTCATTGCGCAGACGCTGTCAGCCCCGCGATCGCAACGCGACGAAGGTTCCGTCGTGGCGCAGCGTCAATTCGCGCATCAGCAGCGCAAAGCGCATGCCGCTGACACCGATGCCAAGGCCTTCGGCGTACTGGGTCGGGAAGCCGACTGCGTGGATCCGGACGGGGCGCTTGCCATGGGTGTCGCGCGGGTTGATTCGCTCGACCGAATCGATCACTTGTTGAATCGAGACCCCGGTGAATTCGTCGCCAAAAACAAAAATGCTGATGGTCTTGTCCGGGTCCTGGTATGTTCGAATTGCGCGCGTAATGCCCTCGACCGGTGAACTGTTGGAAAACGGTCGCCATCGGGCCAGGCGCGAAAGCACAATGCGCCGGCGCGATGGTGTATCCGGCATCCACTGGCCTTCGTATTGGCTGAACATTAGCTGGCCCATATCATTCATCACTTGCAGCCCGCGTACGTTGGGATAAACGTCGAGGGTTTCCTCGAGCTTGCGCACCACATTGCCCCATTGACGAAGCATGCTGCCGGATGTATCGATGATGAAAATAAGGTATTCGCTGTCGACCGGGATGCCGGCGACCTTGCTGTCCGATGACCGCTCGGGCTGCTGCAATCGGCGCATTTCCTCGCTCAGCGACTGGCGTGCGGCCAGCAGCCGGTCGCTGACCGTGGATGCCACGCGTTCCTCAAGTTGCGCCTGCTCGGCCTGCCCGCGCGCCTCGGCCGCGCTTCGCTCGAGCTCGCCCAGGCTTCGGCTCAGCGCCTGCAGCGTGCTGTCGCGGTCGCCGAGCCACGCCTGCAGCCGATCGATTCTTGCGTCCACCGCAGGCAACGCTTCGGCCAGCGCCCGACGCTGTGCTTCCAGGTCCAGGCCCTGCTCGACAACCCGGCTGGGTTCGGCTGTTCGGGTAATGACCAGCAGCAGCACGATGGCTCCAAATCCGGCACTGATGACGTCGAGAAACGACAGGTTGTTGCCGATCGCGCCGCGCTCTCTTCGCTTCAGCACGCTCATGCGTGAATCCGATCCACGGCCGGTTTCATGGCCAGTCTCGTGACGGCGACAACATCACCCCGCCGGTGCTTTGCGAGAGTTGCCAGAACAGGCTGGCCGCCATCGGATCACCCTCCATCGGTAGAAGAACCACGTTGACCGGCACACCGGGCGGAAGCTGTCTGAAGGCATCGCTGAATAACCGCCGACGCTGCTCAGGGCTGATACGCCCTCTGCGACCGCCGGATGACCCGACCGTCGGCGTGTGGTCGGTGATCAAGATGATGCTGTCAGGTGCCGGGCTGAGGTCGGCGGCGGCAGCAAAGGCCTGGTGCAGGCTGGTGCCGCCGGACGGCAGGGCCTGATGCAGCCGTTCCAGCGCCGAGGCCAGTGTGCGGCCGTCGCCGACTTGCAGCCAGCGGCCGGTGGTTTCAGGCAGGATCGAGCCGGCCCGCTCGTTGAAGGTGTAGATCTGGAACTGCGCGCCGACCGCGATCTGCGAGGCCATCCAGCTTGCCGAATCGAGCGCCCATTTCCACTTCGCGGCCGCTTGCTGCGCCTCGGGATTCATGTTGCGCAAGCGGATTGTCTCGACGATGGTTTCGGCCAGCATGCTGGCCGAGGTGTCGACCAGAATCAAGATATGATCGCCGCCGACATCCAGGCCGGTCAGGTATTGCCTGCGGCCGCTGCCGGCTCGTCGATACACCGAATCCGCTTCTTGCTGCTCCTGGTTTTCGCGCCTCAGGTCGGCAACCCGGGCCTCCAGTTGCCGGACTTGTGCGCGCAGCGCGGCAAGCGCATCCTGTGCCGGGACGGATTGCTCATCACCCGAATCGGTCGCGAGTCGCCGCTGCAGTTCCTGCATTCGAGCGCGCGCGCCGCTCAGGGCTTGTTCACGCTCTTCGATCGCGTGCGCCAGCGCCTCGGCCGTGGCCTCGCGTGCATCGAAGGCATTTTGCATTTGCTCGACAGTTTCAAGCTGCTCGGAGCTGGCCTCGCGAGCGCGCTCCTGGCTGGCATGATTGATGATGAGAAAAATCAGGATGACCGAACCGAGGCCAACCGACATGACGTCGAGAAACGCCAGGCTGAAGGTCAGGCCGGGACGATTACGACGATCCATCGTCGTCGACCCGCAGCAGCACCCATTCGCGGCCGTCCAGGCCGACGCGATCGCCAATTGAAAGCGCCGTTCCCGAGACCGCAGGCTGGCCGTTCAGGTTCAGCGCGCCACCGGGTCCGCCGATCAGCACAAGCCGGTTCTGCCCGGCGTCGTGTTC
>JAIVHD010000359.1 GCA_020201235.1 Lysobacteraceae bacterium | reverse complement strand
GTCCGGAACCGATTGGCAGTGTTGTCGCCACGTGTAAAGCTACGAAAACGATCGAGCCAGTGATGCTTGTCGAGTTCATCGAACAGGTTCGATTGGGGCTCGTCGCTGACCTCCACGCGCGATAGCGGGGTGGCGAGATAGGCTTTGCCAGAGCGCATCAGCAAACCATAACGTTGAAAGCTGCTGATGCCGCGGTAACCACCCAAATGATGAACCGCGCGCACGAAATCGAGCGCGTCGCGAGCCGGTTTTCTGCCCCGGGCGACGCGCCCTTCGGCCAGGAGAGCACGGATTTCTGGGTAGCTCGCAGGTTTGTTCCACAGCGGCATCCAAAGTTCGCCGCGCGCATTGGCCTCGTCCCCCTCGCCCAGGTTGCCCGCACCCGCACCCACGGCACGCACCGTGAACGGATAGCCCAATACGCCAAATGGGTCATCGGCGTTTCGTCGCACCGCAGCCGCGGCAAACGGTATCGCACCTTCGATCATCAACACAAAATCCCACGGATTGATGGTTGCATTGGCTTCCTGGAACGTGCCACCAAAGCCCGTAGTGGCGTTGGGGCCACCAGCCTGGCCTGGGGCGAACTGGCCAATCGCATTTCTGATCAGTCCGGGCGTGGCTTCCCACGACAGTGCTGCTGCAAGCCAATGCGCTGATGTTTCGTTTAGTTTTTCTTGACTGACGCTGAGTACATCTACCAGGCACTGCATAAAATTATTGGTGAAGTCAAGCCGTCCGTCGTTACCGCCGGTTCCAAGTAGTGGCGGATATTGGGTGGAATCTCCCGCCAGCAGCACGGATGAATCGAACCAGCTCAACGCTTCGTCCGGAAGCTGGCCGCGGATGCGGGTTAATAAAGCGGCTTTTTGATCGCCCTTAGGGCTGGTTTTGCGATCCATGCCCACAAGCGACTGCTCTGCGATGGAAAGACAGTGCCGATAACGACTGAAGCGCTCTCCGACGCTGCTCTCAATGGCCCGAAGCGCCGTTTTGTTATCCTTCTCGTAGAACCCGCTGCCGCCATTCCACGGTGCCATGATGGGGGTGGGCTCGTAGTCTTCGAGCAAGAAATCGACGAGGCCTTGTTGATCGAATGCGGTGTTCAGCACGAACCGATTAGACCTCCAGAAACCGCGCGTTTCGGGATGTCTGGCCGAAAGCAGGCGCAATACGCCGAGCGCTTTCAGATAGTTTGCCAAGGGCGTCGGAGTGCATCCGGCAAGCGTAAGTTCGTTCATGAAGCCGTCCCCTTTTCAAAGCGTTCGCGCCAGATGGCCATAAGGGGTTGCCAGTCGCGCCGGTCACCGGCACGCAGGGCGGCGAGGTAACGCTCGGTAGCCTCGCCTTCGTCCGGCGTGGGGTCCACGTCGGGCAAGTCGAGGTGTCGCGTCAGCCAGTCCACGAATACGCGGCTGATGCGGCCGTTGAAATCGGCAAAGGGATGAATGCTGAGCAGGCGGCCTTCGGCGAAGGACAGCATTTCGAGCCAGCGGTCGTCAGGTTCTGTCGGAAGATGGTCCAGGCGCGTGGCCAGATCCCGAACGTAGGCGTGCATGGCCTGTCCGACCTGATGGTATGGCGGTGGTTCGTGGCTGCCGACGATGACGTCGGTCGTGCGCCAGCGGCGTAGCTCAGGACACCGAAGGTTGTTTCGAGGTGCCGGGTTGCTGCGTGAGGCGTATGAGTTCGGCTTCCAGCATCTGTTGGCTCACCGGCTCGCCCTCGAAGGCCATGCTGCGCGCCACTTTGCGCGGCAGGCGGTGGCGGCGAATCTGCCGCTGTTGCTCGGGGCTCAGGCACCGCCACTGGTGAATGGCTGTTGTCCAGTTCATGCTTGTCATTATCACACGCGGGCGGGTCAAGTTGTTCTTCGCGGCTGGCGCGCCAGTCGGCCAGGCGTACCAGGCTTTCCATCCAAGCAAGCCGGAAGGGACCGTGTTCATCAAGCAGGCGTAGGGTGCGTTCGGTCCAGGACGGCCCCTGTTCGCCCTCGCCTAATTCCATCAGGGCCAGTTGCAAGGTCGTCTCGTCGCTGTGTTCACCATCGAAGTCGAGCGCGGGCAGCACGTCGCCTTCCCAAACACCGCGCGCGAAGCGTTTCACGCCCTCGCTTGCTTCTTCGCTGGGCATGGAGCGCAGGCTCATGCGGATCTTGCCGTGGTGGGCGGCGATCAGGTAGGCGATGAGGTCGGCATCGGGTTCGTTGTCGTGCTGGGCCAGCCAGGCGAGCATGGAGGCCAGTTCGTGGCGGAAGAATTTTCGCTCATGCTTCATCCGTCCCACACAGTCCGATTTCGCCAGCGGCGTGCGGCCAACCGCATTCTTGCAGCGGTACATGGACTTCTGAAATATCTCGTGGAGTTTGCCGAGATCGTGCCAACGTCCGGCACGAACCAAAGCAGCGGCATGCGTTGTTTCGCCCACCGCCTGGCAGAGGTCTTTTGCTTGTGTCGCGACATGGCTCAGATGCGCCGGGAGTGCGATGGATTTGGCTTGCTGTGAGGGCCAATCCTCACCGAAAGCATTTTGCTCGTTTGGCGATTGCAACATGATTACGGGCACCGGCGGCTTCTTCAAGGCGGCCTCGAAACCGACCTGTTCGTCGTAGCCACCATCGGTTGTTCGGATGAGAAGGGTCATACCAGGACGGGGGCTTCGATCCAGTTTGACCCATGCGTCGTCGAGCGCGTCCCAGCGCCACAGGGTGACGTCCTTGCGCTTGGACACCGCCTTGGCCTGGCTGATGGATACCGGACAAAGCTCAGCACGCTGCGGGCGCGGCTGCGGCGCGGGGTTATTGGGGTCTTCATCGAACTCACGCCAGAACACCTGCACTCCTGGCGTCCCTGTATCCCTGATGTAGCTGGAGATGTCCACGTCGAAGCCGGACAGGTCCGGGTCGGTGTTGAACAGGTCGAGCAGGTCCTTGCGGCGAAGCACGGCGCTCAGGGGGCGTTCGCTGTCCGTTGGGGGGAGGTTCTGGGGGCCAGCGTTGTCCAACGTGGCCAGTTTTTCGCGTGCCTGAGCCAGAGTTTCGGTGTCGTAGGGCAGGACATCGGCATCGTCTTCGATATCCAGCCAGAAAATACGTGCGCCGTCGGCATTGTGTTCGCCGTAGCGGTTGCATCGCCCGAAACGCTGCACCAGCGATGCCCACGGGGCGAGTTCGGTGATCAGCGTCTTTGACGACAGGTCCACACCGGCCTCGATGGCCTGGGTGGCAATGATGATACGATCGGTGCCCGATTCCTTACGCAGGCGATCACTCAATGCGGCGCGTTCGGCTGCGCGGAACCGGGCGTGGATTAAGAGATCGGACTTGCCTTCGCGCCGCTCTTGCAGCTTGCGAAACAGTTGCTGGGCGCGGTCAACGCGGTTGACGATGACCAGGGTCTGGGCCGTGTCTACGTGACTTTGCAGTACCCGCTCGGCGAGTGCGTCGAGGTAGGCGTCCAGGCCTTGCTTGTTGTTGGCATCCTTGGTGAGCACAACTGCGGCTTTGTGCAGGGTTTTGACCGCTTCCAGGCGTTCCCTGGTCTGCGTCCGGTCCTCGTCGTCAATGGTCAGCGTGTCGAGTGAGGCCATATGTGGCTGCAGGTCCACCGTGGCCAGCCAGTCGCGGTTCAATGTCGCGGAGAGCCACAACGAACGGCTGTTTTTCGCCAGCAGAAAGCTGCGGCGGAAGGCGTCGAGCTGGGCCGAGGTGGCCAGCCCGGCACCCATCAATTGCACTTCGTCGAACGCCCACAGACAATCGTTGTGCAGCAAGGCGAAGTGGATCGGCCACTGGTAGCGGCTCATGCCGTAGCCGCGCATCAGGGCGCGTGAGAGCAGCATATCCTGAGTGCCGATGAGGACCATGTCTTCTTCCGGGTGTTCGGCCCAGGTCTTAAGATCGGGCTCGCCACCCATCAACAAATGCACCGAGACCTTGCCGTCGCCGGCGTTGCTGTGGATGCCAAGCTGGTCCAGCCACTTCTTGATATTCTCTTCGGTCTGCTCGACCAGCACGCGCATGGGCAGGCACCACACGAGGCGGCGCGGGGTGCCGGGATCCGGTGTTTCGGCCCGCCCGCCGTGCCGCCAGCCGCGTCTCCACAGCCAGGCCAGGGTCACTGCGGCGGTTTTGCCCAGGCCCGTCGGGATGTCGAGCAAGTCCGGCCACTTCTCCCCGGCCAATCGGGACTGGAAAGCAAAGGGCTTGTTGCCCGTGGCCCGCTGGAAAAATCGCTCATACGAAATCGTTTGGTTCATTCGCAACGCCTGTGTAAAACGTGTAACCGGTCAAGCCCGATTGTCTGCAGTATGGGACCGGGCATTCTCAAAACCTGAGAATGATTTATTTCGAATTGCTTGTTTGGGATGTCCGGGCAACGGCATTCTTACCCGAATAAGTTTCGCGAACCTGGAAAATACCCCTCTTCTAATTCCAGAAACTTGCATCCCCCCCGTTTCGAGTCTCTGCCAAATCGCGTATTTAAAATCCCCGTTTGCGCTTTGACTATACGAACTTTCCGGGGCCGGGACAAGTATAGCCGCCTTTCTGCGGTCTGTACTCGCGTTGCCAGTCCTCACGTAGAATGAAGCTATGCTCCGGGTGGCGACACGCCGTGCAGCCTGCGGAAATACGACTCTCCAGGCTTCCAGCTCCGAAAATAGTTGCAACGTTGGGGTGGAATTGGGCCCGGTGGTGAATCAGGCGGGGTTAGCGCCGTGCCCTGTTTTGCGTTTCTCGCTCGCGTCAATCTATAAGGAATCAGTAGCCATGATCACGCTTCATCATCTCGAAAACTCGCGCTCGCAGCGCATTCTGTGGTTGCTCGAAGAGCTGGGCGTGGATTACAAGATCAAGCATTACAAGCGCGATCCGAAGACCAACCTGGCACCTGAGTCGCTGAAGAAGGTGCATCCATTGGGCAAGTCGCCGGTGATTACCGACGGCGGGCAGACGCTTGCCGAATCGGGCGCGATGATCGAGTATCTGGCGCGAAGCTATGGCGATTCGCAATGGGCTCCCGCAGTGGATGACGAACGGTATTGGGCGTTTAATTACTGGATGCACTACGCTGAGGCCTCGCTGATGCCGCCGTTGTTGATCAAGCTGGTGTTTTCGCGCCTGCGCCAGCCGCCGGTGCCGTTTTTCATCCGGCCGATCTCCGGGCGAATCGCCGACCAGGTCGATCAGGTGTTTACCGATCCGCAGATCGCCACGCACTTTTCGTATGTGGATTCGTTTTTGTCCGAACACCCGTGGTTTGCCGGCGACGATATTTCTGCTGCCGATATCCAGATGAGCTTTCCGCTGGAAGCCGCGCTTGCCAAAAACACCGTGACGCGGGCGGACTATCCCAACGTGGCCGTTTTTGTCCACAAGATCCAGACCCGTCCGGCCTACATTCGGGCGCTGGAGGCTGGGGGCGTCTACGAATACGGGCCACGGCAAGACGCGGGCTAAGTTTTCTGGTGGGTCTGGTGC
>JAIVHD010000358.1 GCA_020201235.1 Lysobacteraceae bacterium | reverse complement strand
GGCGAGTGCCGTCCGGCGCCGGTTCGTAGACGCCGCTTGCCTCGACGGCCAACCAGCCCGCCTTCGCAAAGCCGCCTTGACTTCGGAAAGCCCTGGAGGCCAGAGGCGATTCTGTATTAATAGAGGTGCCCACTATTTTGCCGAGGTTCGTGGCAGCTGAATTACGGCTTCCCCACCGGGAAAGCAATGGATCCGCCTGGGCGGGCCTTATTGAACTCTCGCAGGCGGGCGAAAACATCGACTCCCAACTGGCGATAGACGTCGAGGAGATCGACTAATACCCAGTTTTCCCGAATGCGGCCTTTTTCAATGCGCCAGAAATCAAGAGAGGACATGGTGATCCGCTTGCCTGAGGGCGCAATCCCCATCCAGCCGTCGTGGGTGAGGGTCTGGTTCATGTTCGGCCAGCCGGTCACGGCGGCGTAATCGCCGTCGCCGAAAAAATGATAAATGAGCTCGTCCACGTATTTACCCCGGTCCGGCATGGAGCTGAGGAACGGAATCTGGTGCCAATTGCGAAAGCCCGCGATACCTCGTCCAGTTCCGATACCCGCCGGGCCATACCAGGTCATGCGCGGATCCCAGAACCGATCCATCTCCATCACCTCGGGTCCCCCCTGGGACGGGTGCCGGTTCATGTAAGCCACCATATCGACGATGTGATCGCACGCGGCCTGGGCGCGCGTTTCGTCCCACGGGCCAGGCACGATCCCGTCCTGCGTTGCCGGTCCGGGGATATGAAACTCCAAACCCAGGGAGGGCGCCATGGGCCAGGCGCGGGCCTGCATCATCACCTCGGGAATGTCCCATAAAGTCTGTATCTCGACCACCTTGCCCGCGTCGAACCGATAGAATTCGTGAAACCGCATATGCGCCAGATGCCCGGTCGGTGGAATATCGAGCCAAGGGGCCACGAAGGTGCCCAAGTAGTGCCCGCCGCAGCCGATCCAGTCGTCGCCTTGTTCGGTGCGTCCGCCCATGACAATCCAGTCTCGCCGCTCCAGGTCCGGCACAGACGCGAAAAGCGGCGCATAACAGTTCTCATAGAGCGCCTCCGGGCCGGTCAGATCGCCAAAGGGATACGGCATATGTATGACTGCGTCTGGCGCTATCAGATCCATCAGCGCGGTACGCACGACACGATCTTCAAAATTATACATTGCAGCCCGCAAAGACCTTATTCGCTCTTTGTTAGCCGTGTGAACGTCGCTTGTCATAAGTTCTCTCCTGTAAGTTCTCTCCCATAAGTTCAACTTCAATTGGTAGCAAGTAGAACTGTCCGGATTTATAGTACATCAGTTGTCCGCTTTTCAGCGAATAGGAAGTATCAACTCCCCTTCCCCGGAATTCCAGCAGTATCCAGAGCCGCGCCAAGCTGCCGTTTGGCCCAGGTTGCAGCCCGCAGCGGGCCTGCCTGTGTGCTGCACGCAAACAGGCGGCGCGCGGCTCTCCGGCCAAAGGCCGGCTCGGCATGGACCTGTTCGAAAGCGAAGGCTGAGCGATCTTGTTTGTGGCCTGGCTGAGCTGCATGCTTAGCCAACAAGGTGCTCGAACCCGACCAGAAAACCGACGCTGGCGACGAAGAATGCCAGCAGCAGGTAGCTGACCCGGTCGATGCGGCCGGGCTGGCGGAACCAGCCGTTTTCGCGCTCGGGCAGCTTGCCGTCGCGGAATACGGCGATCTGGCCGCGGATGCTGTACGGCGAATCCTCGGTCTGCCAGCCGCTGATCATGATGCTGGCCGGAATCGACACCGCAACATTGACCCCGGCGCCGATCAGGCAATACCACGGCCAGGCGATATCGGTTTGCGTCGCGGCATACCATACGGCGGCGAAGCCGACGGCAACGCCGACCAGCAACCCCGCTTCGGTCGTCTGGCGCGAGAAAAAGCCGAGCGCGAACATGCTCAGCTTTGCGCCGACGAAAAACGAACCGATCTTGGTCAGCGTCTCCAGGATCGAGCCTTCCGATGACGAATAGGCAATCGCCGGAATCACGACGACCATGGCCCACAATACGGTGAACCAGCGCGAAGCCTTCAGGTAGTGCTGCGAGGTCTGGCCGGGCTTGAGGTGCTTCTCGTACAGGTCGATGGTGGTGACGGTGGCCATCGAATTGAACGACGAATCCAGGGTCGACATGGACGCTGCAAGCACCGCTGCGGCCAGAATGCCCATCAGGCCGGGCAGGCCGAGATCGGCGGCAAACTGCAGGATGATTGTGTTGCTGTTTTCGAATTCGCGCCCGCCGTAGTAGCTGTAGAACAGCACGCCGAGCATGATGAACAGGAAGTAGATAAAAAACGCCGAGAAGCCCATCAGCAGGAAAGACTTCTTGGCGTCGCCGATGTTCTTGGCCGCAAGGGTCCGCTGTACCATCATTTGATTGGCGCCGTAGACGGTCGTGTGATAAAGCGTCATCGCGACCACGCCCGACCAGATCGTCGTGACCTGTGTTGGGTCGAACGAAAAATTGAGCGCCTGGAGTTTGCCCTGCTGCTTGAGCGCCAGCAGCGTCTCGCCCAGCGGTTCGGACAGGTTGTTGATCAACGCCACCGTGATGATGATTGCGCCTACAAACAGGATGGCGGCCTGGATGAAGTCGGTCCACAGCACCGCGGTAATCCCGCCCAAGGTGGTATAGACCAGGGCCACCACGGTCATGATGACGATGGCCCAGATGACGTCGATGCCGGTGATGAACTGGAGCACCAGGGCGGTTGCATACAGGATCGCCGCCGAAGAAAGCGCCTGGGTGACCAGAAAGATCAAAACGATCACGGTGCGCGAGCGGGTCCCGAAGCGTTTTTCCTGGTAGTCGTAGATCGAGGCCACGCCGCTGTTGAAGAAAAACGGGAGAAACAGCGTGATCACCAGGAGCACCACCAGCGGATAATTCAAGTGGATTGCGATAACCGACAGGCCGTCGGAATACGACCACGCCGGCCCGCCGAGAAACGACAGCGCGCTGACGTAGGTTGCGATGACTGAAATGCCGATGACCCACCACGGCGTGGTGCGACGGCCGAGGTAATAATCGTCGGCGGTTTCCACGCGCCGGCTCAGAAAATAGCCCAGCAGCAGATTGGCAACCAGGTAGACGAGCAGGATCGACCAGTTCAGGGTTCCGAAGTTTTCCAATGTTCCGATCCTCCCGACAGAATTGGTAATCGCGGCGAACCCGGTCGCGCGCGGTCGGGCAACTATGGCAC
>JAIVHD010000134.1 GCA_020201235.1 Lysobacteraceae bacterium | reverse complement strand
GATCAGGCCCTGCTGTGCCGGGTCGATAAACCGGTCGGCACCGCTGAGGCGTCCCTGATGATTGCTGCCGCTGGCAAGCCACAGGCGCAAGCGGTCGCCTGCGGTGCTTCCGACGTGACTTGCCGGCAGGCAATGCTGGTCGCTGCTGGTGGCCTCTCCGTCCTGCTCGGTATTGGCCAAAATCATCCCACCGGCCCCGGCTTCGAGCAGGTTGCGGCCCTTTTCGACGCGCCCGTAGGTGCCTCGGTCGCAGACCACGATTTCACCGTTGAAGGTGCCGGGCGCAAACGGGCTGCTGGCACCGGTATTGTCTTCGCAATTCGGCCCGAGCTCGGCCGGGCCGAATCCGCACAGCGCACTGCCGAAATCGCGCGCATGCACGATCGGCCTCGAAGTCGTTCCCTCGGTCAGGCCCTGGCCGACCAGATCGCCCAACGGAAACGGCCCGCCGCTGGTGTTGACCAGCGAGTTACCCAGAACCCGGCCGTGCGATGCGTTGGCCACCGCCAGCACCCACGGCAGGCTGGCCGGGCTGCCGACCGTACCGTCCAGCGGGCCATCGTTGCCGGCCGCCACGACCGGCACAATGCCGGCCGCGCGCAAGTTCAGGAAGGTATTCTGGTTAAAGCCAAAGCCCCAGGGGTTCTGGGGGCCGCCGCCGATCGAGAAGTTGACTGCATCAACCTGGTCGACCAGCGCCTGTTCGAGCGCCGCACCGGTGGTCGACAAGGCGCATTGGAAATTCGACGGGCCGCTGTCGGGGTCGGGGGCCTCGCAGGCCTTATACGAAATGAAACTCGCGCGCGGTGCCACGCCGGAGGTCGAAAAGCTGATCGGCGAGCCGGTGCCGAAATCCAGCGTGAAGCTCAGCGGCAGGCCGACGGCCGTTGACGCCACATGTGAACCGTGCCCGTCCGGATCGAACCCTTTGGTACCCTCATCAGTAAAGTCGTAGACCCCGATCAGCTTGTCGCTGCAGATCACGTCGGGGTCATCGCACAAGCCAAAGAATTCGCCGCGCGGATTGGTGACTGGCGGCGCACCCGGCGAGTTCAGGTCAAAAAAGACCGACTCCCAATTAACGCCGGTATCGATCACGCCGAGCACCGTGCCCTGGCCGCGGGTCGGGTTGGGGCACCAGTCGAGCCGTTCCACAGGCGGGGTGCGCCGATCCAGGTCGGCCCGGCATCGGTCTGCACGGTCTGCATCACATCCGGGGTCACCGAGCGCACGCCGGGCAATTCTGCCAGGCGCGCGGCCTGTTCGGCCGTCATCGGCGCGGCAAAGCCGTTGAACAGGTGACGATAGACGAATTTTGGCTCCAGTTCGACCGCAAGTACCGCCCACGCACGCTCCAAAACCCGCTCGCGCTGCTGATCGAGAAAGCCGGAGTAATGGACGACCGCCGCAGCCTGCGGATTCAGGCGGCGCGCACCGGTCACCTCGGGCGCGGTCGGCTCGAAGACCTTCAGCGAACGCGCACCGGTGGCCGTGACCGACTGGGTCTGACCGCCCTTGAACTGAACCGTGGGGGCGTCTTCGAGTTCGACAATCCACAGCTCGGCGGCCGTTTCAGGCTGCTTCGCCGAGGCCGCGGCCATCACGAGCAAAATCAACAAAGCGGCGATCGAACGCACCCGGCTGGCTGCCTGTATCCTGTTTATTGGCTTCATATCCTGTTCCAATTCCTGTTTCAATTTTCAAGTCACTTTTTGATGCTGGACCGATGTCTCATGTTTCTGGTCAGGCAATCGCCTGGCGCATCGTGACCAGTTCCTCAGCGCTGGTCGGGTGAATGCCGACCGTGCGATCGAAGTCTGCCTTGGTCAGGCCGGCGCGCACGGCAACGGCGAAGCCCTGGACAATTTCGGCCGCATCGGGACCGACGACGTGCAAACCCAGCACGCGATCGCTGTGCGCATCGACCACCAGTTTCATCAGGCCTTTTTCGGCCCTGCCACTCAGAGTGTATTTCATCGGTGTAAATTCCGATCGAAAAATCTTGAGTTCCTTAAATTGCGCGCGCGCCTCGGCCTCGGTCATGCCCACGCACGACGCGCTCGGTTGGCTGAAAACCGCCATCGGCACATTGGCGTGGTCGACCGGACGCGGCATGTTTCCGAATTCGGTGTCGGCCACGGCATGGCCTTCCATCAGCGCCACCGGCGTCAGCGCGATTCGATCGGTCACATCGCCGACTGCAAAAATACTTTCCACCGAGCTTCGACTATATTCATCGACAATAATTCGACCGCCCGGACCGGTCGCGACGCCGGCTGCGGCCAAACCGAGATCACCGGTATAGGGCTTGCGCCCGGTTGCAAAAAGCACCTGGTCGAAATCGCCTTCCAGGCCGTCCGAAAAAACCACATGCCGGCGACCGTCCTTGCATTCTTCGATAGAGACCGGATGATTGTTGTAGTGAAAACGCACGCCGCGCCCCTGCATGCCGGCCTCGACGCTTCGCCGCACATCGTCGTCGAAGCCGCGCAGGATGCAGTCGCGCCGATAATTGACCACAACCTCGCTGCCCAGGCCATTGAAGATGCCGGCGAACTCGACCGCAATATAGCCGCCACCAATAATCAGCGTGCGCTCGGGAAACCTCGGCAAATCGAACGCGTCGTCCGAAACGATCGCCAGGTCGCCGCCCGGGACCGTCGGCCTGAACGGACGCCCGCCGACCGCGATCAGGATTTTCGCGGCGCTGAACCGCTGTTCCCCGACCGCGATGGTGTGCGCATCGACCAGTCGGCCACGCCCCTGCACGACTTCGACCCCGGCGTTTTCCAGCAAGCGTCCGTAGACGCCCTCCAGACGGGTGATTTCACGCTCTTTGGCGGCCACTAGATCAGGCCAGCTGAATGTGGCCTGGCCAAGCTGCCAGCCGTATCCGGCCGCGTCTTCGAAGGCCTCGCGAAACTGGCTGGCGAACACCAGCAGCTTTTTCGGCACGCAGCCGCGGATCACGCAGGTGCCACCCAGCCGGGACTCTTCACACAGGCCGACCCGGGCACCGTGACTGGCTGAAATTCGGGCCGCACGAACGCCGCCTGAGCCACCGCCGATCACGAACAGGTCAAAATCAAAGTTTGACATCAATCAATTTGCCGTAAGTAGGGCTGGATAGAATACATGGGGTCAATCGAGCGCGCGAGGCGTTGGGCTATCATAGGAGCCATCGAACCGGTTTGCACCGGATTGGCTTGTTGCTGAT
>JAIVHD010000133.1 GCA_020201235.1 Lysobacteraceae bacterium | reverse complement strand
ACCCAGGAAATCTCGCTTGCTTGCGAAGACTGTTCCCGGTCCGGAAAGCTTCTCTGTGCGGTGGCTGTCGGTGAGCAATTGTCTTTGCCCGATCGAAGCCGGGTCTGGATTTTCGATGTGCCGAACGCCGAAGTCAGCACCTTTCGGCTGTCCGTGACGCCGGAGGGTTTTGAGATCCGTGGCCAGGAAGAGCGTTCTTCATCCAGCGTCGTGATTGCAACGGGCGAGGCCTTGCCGGCGGCTGATCGTGACGCACTGAACGACTGGATGGTTTTCCTGCGCGACGTGCTGCGCCCGGCTGGTGGTGCACAGCCGCTGGACGAGTGCATGGTCTCCAATCGCGAGGTCACAGACTTGAAGAGTCATCGGCTGCAGCGCATGGGCGTTCCGAACGATCCGCCGATCATATTCCCGATCTCCGTCCCTCCCGGTGTGGTCGAAACCGGCTTCGAAAATCTGATAGAAATGAGCCAGATCGGCCCCTGGTTCGAGAGTGAATTTGAATTCGCAAATGCCGTCTCGCAGACGTATTTACTGGCCTGGGGCGTGATCGGTGCCCTGACCGGCGTGCCGCTTGATACCCGGGTATTCGTCCAGCTGTTTTTTTCGGATGGAAGTACCGGCCTGCTGGTTTTCGAGTTTGGCAGTGACGCGACGATGTCGTGGGAAGTGGAGCCGGATTCGCTGCAAGACTCGGACGGCAACCCGATCCCCCGCCGTACTCGTGACATACCCGATCGCTTCGCATTTTCCGGCCAGGCGCCGGGCGAGGACAACCTGGTGCGCCAGATTCGTCGCATGGAGCGTCTCGGCGTCGAGGTCAGACGCACGTTCCCCGGCGGCGGCGGTGGCAGTGCAACCGAATGCGAAGTGGATGCCACCGGTGCCTGGGTGTGCAGCCTGATCAAATAAACGGCGGTTGATGGACCGCAAAACCAATCATCTTGGCTTTTTTCGCCGGCCCATCGGTTATTCTCACGCAACTGGCCCGATCCGGTTGCGTGCTTTTCTGGGGAATATCATTCCAGATCAATCGATTAACGCGCACCGATCCAGATTGGCCCCGATCTTGCTTGGCTAATGGGTAGTCCCGAACAGCATCGGGACATCCTGACCTATGGAGACCGATGGGATGACCGAAGAGTCCAGACAAAACGTCCACACGCTGCACCAATCGAAACCCGGCGCGCCGTTCGATGTACCGGTCGACCAGCTCGAGCGCATCATCGCGCGGGCCAGTGTGCTGCAACATGCCGCCGGCGATGTCGACGGGCGCACGCTCAGCGAGCCGGAAATTCTCGCGATTGGGCAGGAAGTCCGGCTCGACCCGGAATACGTACGCCAGGCCTTGGCAGAGTATCGGGCCGATTCACTGCTGCCCCCGGCACCGGCCGAACACCCGTTGCTGGCCCGCGTGCTCGGCCCGGCTCATGCCCGGATCCGGCGCGTGATGCGCGGGCAGCCAAGCGAAATCCACCGTGATTTCGAGCGCCGCTTGCGCTCCGACGAGCGCATGCGGCCGGTGCGGCTGCGCGCGTCTGAATCGGTGTGGGAACCGGACACGAGTTGGACCAGCAAGATCCACCGGCTGGGGCTTCGGGCTTTTGTTCACCGGCATTTTTCTGCTGGTGCCATTCATTTTCGACGGTGCCTGGCGCTGGCTGCTGCTGGCACCGGCCGCGCTCGGCGGAATCGCGATTGCCTCGGCCTTCGTTCATACCAGCATGAACAACAAGCGCCGCCGCGCCGCACTGCTGCTGGAGGGGCTGCTGGACCAGCTCGAAATCGCACGCCGCTGATCCAATTCCGGCGGCGCGGTCTCGCGCCGACAGGCTCACACCCGGTCGTCGCCGCGCGCTGATAATCCGGTGCTAATTGCCAATTCTTTCACGCAGACAGATCGGCGTCGCCGACGTGGATTGAAATTTGGCCGCTCGCTTCGACAAGCTCGGGTGCGGATCGCAGCCGGTCCAGAAACTCCGCAGTACTGTCGATCTGCGTCTGGTCGGTTGCCGAAATCCCGACCCAGCAATCGCCGCCGTTACGCTTGGCCATGTAGACGGCGGAGTCGGCAATCTCGACCGCCTCCTCCCAATCAATCAGTCCAGGGTCGCTGGCCACGAACGGAAAACCGCAGACACCGATTGAACAGCGGCAATCGAGGGCTTTCACCTGCGAACCCGGCGAGAATTTCGTCTGCCGAAAGGCGGCCATGATCCGGTCGGCCAGCGAGTACGCCCCGTCGGCTTGCCGATGGCGCGCAACCACGAGAAACTCGTCGCCGCCCCAGCGAATCACATAGTCCGAGTCCCGCGCAACGCCGATCAACACCTGTGTGACCTCGGTCAGGACGGCGTCTCCTGCCTGATGGCCGTACCCATCGTTGATTTTCTTGAATCCGTCGAGATCGATCAGCAGGAATCCGATCGACTCCTTGCCCTGCCGGATGCAGTATGAAATATCGTGACCGATCTGCTCGATCAAGAACCGGCGATTCTTGACCCCTGTAAGTAGATCCGTGGTCGCGGCCTCGCGCAGCTTGAGGTTGGCGCGCTCGAGCTCGGTGGTTCGTTTACCGACCTGCTCCCTGAGTCGGGCCGAATACCGGTGAAGGCTGCGAACCCGATACTGCCAGGCCAGAACCGCCAACATCAGCAGAGCCAATGCCAAAAATACAATAAACCAGGGTTGGAGCCAGAGCGGTGCGGCGACACTGAATGCGAAACGCGCAGGCTCAGCGCTCCAATCTCCCGACAGATTGGTCGCCTGGACCTGGAATTCGTAGTCGCCGCGCCCGAGCCTGGCGAAGGTGACGGGCCGGTAAGCGCCGAGCGGCTGCCAGCCCTCGCTCAGGCCGAGCAGTCGATAACGATATCGGATGCCGGTCTCGCTCTGGAAACTGAACGCGGCGTATTCGAACGTGACCGCCGAATGGTCGTGGGCCAGGCGTTCACCGGGCTGGATTGCGGTCCCATCTACGCTGGCCGTCTCGATCCGCACCGGCGGCGGCGCCACATCGGTGGCAGTGTCGCGCGGCTTGAATTGCATAAGTCCGCCCACGGACGAGAACCACAACCGCCCGTCCTGCGTCTTCAGCGCGCCGGTCGCTCCACCTTCGAGGTGAAGCAGTCCGTCGCTTTTGCCGTAGTTAAACAAGCGTGTGCCGTCGTAGCGGCTCAGCCCGCGGGTGGTGTAGGCCCACACATGACCCAAGTCATCGACGATCACGCTCCATACGAAATCGTTGGCCAGGCCGTCACGCTCGGTGAATTGTTCGGCCACACTGCCGTCGGCACCAATACGAAATAGACCGTCGCCATTGGTGCCGACCCACATGCCGCCGCCATGCGCCGGCGCGAGATCCCACAAGGTCTGGTCGCTGAAACCGTCCGAGGCGTCCAGCCGGGTGGTCGCGCCTTCTGGCGAAAGTAACAAGAGACCGTGATCTCGAGTCGCAAACCAGAGCCAGCCTTGCTCGTCTTCGCGGATGTTCAATGGATAACTGGTGGACAATTCCCCGGCAAGATCGGTGATCAGCCTACCGTTTTCGAGAAACGCCACCCCGGCGACGGTACCAATCCACAGCCGGCCACGCGAGTCGCGACGCAACGACCGGACATGGTTGCTTGGGAGGCCATCGAGCGTGGTGTAGCCGCCGACGACGCCACTGCCCTCACGCCAATGCACAACACCGCCGTTGGTGGCCAGCAAGAAGCCGTCGCCAGGCAGGAATTCGATTGCATAAATCCGGTCATTCGGCAAACCCTCAGCGCGGGTCAAGGTCAACGAATCGTCTAGGGCAAGTCCATCGGCGCGCAACGGAACGACCTGGACGCCGATCCGCGTACCCAGCCATAGGCGACCGGCGCTATCCTGCGCCAGCGCGCGGACGAAATCGGCCAATAGGCCGCTGTTTTGGTCGTAGCCCAAAAAGCGCGTTGGCGCGAGTTTGCTGAGGCCGTTGTCGTGGCCGGCCCAAACGATACCCTCACGATCCAGAAAAAGCGAGCGGATGATTTCTTCCTCCAGATCCGGCACACGATGGCCGACCCCGTGGGAATCGGGATCCATTCGGTAAAGCCCGCGGTAGGACCCGTATATCAGGGCCCCGCCTGCCCACAAATTCTCGCCAATGACATGCAATGAGACCACCGCCGGGTCCTTGCCTTGCGCCAGATCGATGGATCGGACCTCGCCGGACGCGAGATCGAGCGCGGTCAGTCCGGCAGCGGTGCCGATAAACAGTTTATCGTTGCCGGCATACGACAGCGCCCGAATCGATTGCTGCAACAGTTGCGGCGAGGTTGGCTCCGGCGACCCGATATCCACAACCGACATATCGGCCGGGCGCAGTTGGATCAAGCCGCGGTCAGTGCCCACCCACAGGCGATCCTGGACCACGGCCAGCGCATGAACCGTCCGGCCCCGAAGGAGCGGCGACTCGGCGCATTCGAAGAAGTCGTTCTCAAGACGGCAGACCCCGACGTTGGTACCGACCCAGATTCTTCCGGCCTGGTCGTCGACGATGCTTCCGATCTGGTTGCCTGCCAGACCGTCAGCCGATGAGTAGCGCTTGAACTCACGTCCGTTGAATCGGCCAAGGCCGCCTTGCGTTCCGACCCACAGATAACCGGTCGCATCCTGGTGGATGACCCGAACCTGGCTCTGCGGCAGACCATCTTCGACGCCGTAATGCGTGAAATTACCGATCTCCGACTGACCATTTGACTGCGGCATTGCCCACCACAAGGCGATCAGCAGTATGCCGACCTGCTTGATGAACTGCCTGGCAGTCTGTCGGGCTTGATCAATCGTTGCAAGGGAAAAACCGGTTCGAGTCATATTTTTCGATCTTTTGAGACCAATTGTGGGCCTGTTTAACGAAAAAGAGCGGGAAATCTGGCCCAATCCGGCTTTTCCGCAGTAGATCAGCGCTAAGTCCGACGGGGCACACTAGATCGCGCGAACTCAGGCAAAGCCAGCGTAGCGGCGCTCATCTGCGGCTGGCACCCGCCGGAGATGGCATCGGCGGTTCCCCGCGCCGGCCGTTTGCCGTTAGCGTGTCGGTCAACGCCGACAATGCGGAAACGGGAGACCTGCGGCCAGCTCGCCGCCGCCTGCTCCGACGATCGGCCGCAGAGGCTATAGCTGCCAATCAGCTCAACCCGCCCTATTTATCGCCCCACCTGCTGTGGCCCTTAAATGCCCAGCGTCTGCGGCGTTTCGCTCGGTCACGAAACGCCCCAGCCACGGCACCTGCCGGCACCTTGTGACGGAGCGGTGGTGGATGAGGCGGGGTAAATCAGCCACCGGCGCGTTCGAGCTGGTCGGCGAATGCCGCGCGGCTTTCGTCGTCGAACAGCACAAAGCGAACGTTCAGGCTCTCCGGCGCTTCCGCCTTAACCGTTTCCACCGCGATGCGCGCCGCCTTTTCCAGCGGAAAACCAAACGCGCCGGCCGAAATGGCCGGGAAGCCCACCGAAGTCAGCGATTTTTCGCTACAGCACTTCAGCGCGTTGCGGTAAGCCAAGGCCAGCAGTTGATCGGACGGCTCATCGATCTCGTAGCGCGGTCCGAGCGCATGGATGACGTACCGGTTCGACAGATCAAACGCTTGGGTGATCACGGCCTGGCCGGGCTCGATTGGGCCCAGCGGTCTGCAGGCTTCTGCCAGCTTAGGCCCGGCGGCCCGGTGGATCGCGCCGGCGACACCGCCACCCGACTTCAATTGGGCGTTGGCGGCGTTGACCACGGCATCAAGGTCAGGTTGCTCAGTGATATCGCCTATAACGAGCTCGATCGACATTGCTCACTCCTTGCAAGCAGGTCCAGACTGCGCCAGCCTATCAACAACCAGGGCGCGCTGCAGAACATTATGTCGCAACAGGCGAAACACCTGCGCAGGATCACAGACGCGTCAGGGCAAAACTCAATAACCAGCGGCTCCCGCGCTTGATCCTGGAAACCCGGTGCTTGTGCAGGTCCGGTCGAAATAAAATGATTCGCCCGAACAGGTTAAAAATAACCCGGTCACAGCTAAATTCACCACCCGCACTGGGCTTGACCAGTACGCAGTTCAACTTGTACAGTCGGCCCTCGGACACCATATCCAAGTGGGACATGATCTCGTGGCCGGCCGAATACCGGATCAGATAGATGCTCAAGCGCCTGGATTGGAATAGAACCCGGTTTTTGACCTTGCCTCGCATTATGTGCCTGTACGCTTCGATACGCCTCTATTGTCGGCGATACGACCGGCAATTGAAAGTAGCCGGCAGCCATTTCCTAACGCTCAATTAGGCCCGGCTTTTTTACCACCCCGCCGATTGGAGAAGCCGCCAGGCGCCTTGGCTGGGGGCGCGACGATCCGCGCCGCACGCGTACTCGGCTGTCCGGTGAGGATGCGTGACCGGGCAACATGCCGCAGATGCGGGTCCGGCGGTGCCGCAGCAGGAAGGACGGCAGAAACGAATACACTCACAAGTAGGACGGGAAACAGGCTCCCGGGAGCCTCTGAATAGATCAGGGGCGCTACCATGCCTAAACGATCCTGAGCACGTTCAAAACGGATGACCATGAAACTAAAAATAGCTCACCTGACCCGGTACGATTACAGCGTACCCGTAGAACTGAATCCACACACCCTGCTGCTGAAACCTCTTCAACGATCGTATCTGGAGACCCGACGCTTCGAACTTCATATCAATCCGGAACCAGAGGGCATGCAGGAGCATTCCAGCATCGAGGGCAACCCGTTCTTCCAGATCTGGTTCAGCGGAAAGACCGAAACACTCGAGCTCGAATCAGCGTTCGAAGTCGAGGTTCGGGCCTTTAATCCGTTTTCGTTCATTATCAACCAGAGCTTCGCAGACCGGATCGAACCCGGAGCAGACCGCGTTTTCAGGTACTCGCCCGGAGATGAAACGCTTTTATACCCTTCGCTGCAAACAACCGCCAGTCCGGCTGTTCGTGCGTTTGCAGACAAAACCCTGGCCGACTCAGCAACCGACCCGATCGCCTATCTCAATAGGTTGACCGCCAGCATTCATGCACAGTGGGCGCACATCGTCCGGGAGGAAGATAACCTGTGGAGTCCAGAGGAGACCTACTCCGCCGCCAAAGGGTCCTGTCGGGATTTATCCTGGATGCTGATCCACATGCTCCGGGCACAGGGCCTGGCGGCCCGCTTCGTCAGCGGATATGCGTTCAATCCGGAACTCGACGAGGGAAACGAACTGCATGCATGGGTTGACGTCTATCTGCCTGGAGCCGGCTGGATTGGTATCGACCCAAGCCTGGGCTTGTTCGCTGACCAGCACTATATTCCGCTGGCCTGCAGTAGTGATGCGC
>JAIVHD010000002.1 GCA_020201235.1 Lysobacteraceae bacterium | reverse complement strand
ATTGACTCCGAATGAACGACTGGCGAGGTTGAACGATGATCGATTTGCACAAAACCAATGACAAGCGCTCGCTGCTGGCAGGCGCAATTCGAACGGCGCTACTCTCGGGCTTGTGCCTGGGCGTTGGCGCGGCCTACGCGCAACAGCGTGATGATCGCGAGGCCCAGGACGAGCAGCAACAAACCGATGTCGCCGACCTGGGTGCGGTCCAGGTCACCGCCAGGCGGCGTACCGAGACGCTGCGTGACGTACCCATCTCGGTCACTGCGATCAGCGGTGAGCAATTGCAGGACATGGGTGCCGAGGACATTACTTACTTGAACCAGGTTGTACCGAACGCAACCATCGAAACCTCGCGCGGCACCAACAATACGCTGACGGCTTTCATTCGCGGTATCGGCCAGCAGGACCCGGTTGCCGGCTTCGAGGCCGGTGTCGGCATTTACCTGGACGATGTCTACCTGAATCGTCCAATGGGCGCTGTGCTGGAAGTCTATGACGTCGAGCGCGTCGAAGTTCTGCGCGGCCCGCAGGGCACCTTGTATGGCCGAAATACCATCGGCGGTGCAATCAAGTACGTAACCAAGAAACTGGGTCGCGAGCCATCGCTCAGCCTCGAAGGTTCGGTTGGCAGTTTTTCACAGGCCGACCTGATCGCATCGGCCGAACTTCCGCTATCTGATACTTTTGCCGTAGGTGCGAGCGTGGCATCGTTCAACCGCGATGGCTTCGGCAAAAACCGATTCCTGAACGAGGAAAACTACGACAAGGACATCGTCGCGATTCGGGCCAGTGCCGAGTGGTCGCCGACCTACAATCTGTTTTTTAGGCTGTCCGGCGACTATACCGACGACGATTCAAACCCGCGCGGCGGCCACCGCCTGATTCCGGGGCTGTTTTCCGGAGCGCCTGTTCTTGATGATGTATTCGATTCGCGCTCGGGCATGACCGGTCCGAATAACGCCGAGCAGAAAGGCATCGCGCTGCTGGCCGAATACGATATCAGTCCGGCCTGGATGTTCAAAAGCATCACGTCCTATCGCGAGGACGACAATATTCAGCAGGTCGACTTCGAAGCGCTGCCGGTGGCCGATGTCGATGTGCCGGTCATTTATGAAAACGAGCAGTTCAGCCAGGAATTCCAGCTCGCCTATACCAGCGACCGGATTGCCGGAATCGCCGGCTTTTATTACCTGGACGCCAATGCCTTCAACGCATTCGACGTGCTGCTGGCACAAACCGGGGAGGTGATCGGACTGCCCGGCCTGAACGCGTTTACCGAGGGCGATATCGATACCGAATCGTGGTCGGTATTTGCCGATGTCAGCTTTGACCTGGCCGATTACTTTGGACTCGACACCGGACTGGAGCTGTCGATTGGTGGCCGGTATACCAGTGACGAGCGCGATTCGCGCGTGTTGCGCCAGACCTTTATTGGCGGCAATTCGCCGACATTCGGCGGGCCGGGCATTCCGATTCAGACCACCTCCGATTTTTCCGGTTCGGAGACCTTCACCGATTTCACACCGCGTATCAGCCTGGCCTGGCAGCCGAGCGAGAACCACAACGTCTACGGATCGTTCAGCCAGGGCTTCAAGGGCGGCGGCTTCGACCCACGCGGATTGACCACGGCCGCGCCGGACTTTAACGGCGACGGCACGGTCAGCGAGGATGAGGTGTTCGAGTTCATGAAGTTTGACCCCGAAACCGTCGACACCTGGGAGGCCGGCATTAAATCAAGCTTGTTCGATCGTCGCGTGTCGACCAGTCTGGCGTTTTTCTACAGTGACTATACTGATATCCAGGTTCCCGGCTCGGTCGGTGTCGACACCGACGGCGACGGCCTGTCCGATACGTTCGCAGGTGTAACCACCAACGCCGGCGAGGCCACCGTCAAGGGCGTCGAGTTCGAGGGTACGGCGCTGCTGGGTCGCAATCTGATGACGTCCGGCGACAACCTTTCGGCGGCCACGGCGGTTGGTTATATCGATGCCGAGTACGATGAGTTTATTGCTCTGGTCAGCGATCCGGCAACCGGTTCGCAGGCGCTTCAAGACGTCTCTGATCAGCGCGTATTTCAGAATACGCCCGACTGGACCGCGCATTTCAACCTGCGCTACGATCGGCCGCTGGCCGTGTTGAGCAACCACGGCACGTTTTCCATCATTGGTGCCTGGTCGTATCGCGGCGATACCAACCAGTTCGAGATCCCCTCTCAATTCCTGGACCAATCGGCTTATTCGCTGTATGACGCCAGCCTGATTTGGAAGCGACTGGACGGAAAATACGAAATCGGCCTGTACGGCAGGAATCTCGGGGACAAGGAATACAAGGTTTCTGGTCATCAATTTGTGACCCCCGATGGGCAGACGGCAACGCTTGGGCTGGAAGGGGTCGCCAATGCCTTCTTCGGAGCGCCGCGCACTGTCACGCTGACCGCCAAGGTCAATTTCTAGATTCTCGCAGCAACGCCTTCCGGTTGAAACGAGCCGGCCCCGTGCCGGCTTTTTTATTGCCGGGCAGCAGCCTGCAAAGTCCCCGGCGCGAAAATCGGGGCAGCACTGGGGTACACTCTGGCCTCCTTCCGGATGCCAGCCCGCGTTCATGTCACAACTGCCTTCTCACCACCGATTCCCCGGAAAGACGCTGAACGCCGTAAAAAAACGATGGTTGCGGCTGTGCAGCCGAGTGCTCAATTTGTGGGTTCGCGCGACCGTGTTGCCCGAGGACCTGGCCGAGTTCAGGATCGACTCCGGCGCGCCGGTCTTGTACGTCCTTGATACCTATGCGTTTAGCTCGCTACTGATTCTCGAGCAGATTTGCCGCGTGCGCGGCTGGCCGCTTCCCAGCCAGGATTTTGACCACGATCAAGTTGCTCTTCCGCGCAGCTTTGGTGCCAATCGACGCTACCGCGGCCTGATCATTCGCCAGCCGCAAAAACGAGGTTACTCGCGAACACTCAAGCTGCTGGTCGACGCGATTTCAGACGGCCGGTTGAAAGAAGTACGAATTGTGCCGGTCACCGTGCTGATCGGCCGGGCACCGGACAAGGAGCAATCGATCGCCAAAATCCTGTTTTCCGAGAACTGGGACTTAGGCGGCCGGGTCAGGCGATTCTTGACCACACTGATCAACGGCCGGGCGACCTTTGTCCAGTTCGGCAAGCCGGTCGCACTGACTGAAATCGTGGCCCACGGTGCCGGCGAGCAGCGAGAGGCGGGCGAAACCGTTGAGGATCAGCGCCGGGAAGAACGCAGACCGGAGGTGGCCCTGCGCCGTGTCGGTCGTTTGCTGCGCGTGCACTTCAAGCGCGTGCGGACCGCCGCGATCGGTCCGGACCGATCCCACCGGCGTACGCTGGTCGACCGAATCGCCCACTCCGACAGCGTCCGCCAGTCGGTTGCAGCCAAGGCGCGACGCGACGGCATCGAGATTTATGAAGCCGAGGCTGCTGCGCGAAAGTACGCGCGCGAAATCGCTGCGGACTATTCCTATTCCTTTATCCGCCTCGCCGAGATCGTGTTTGGCTGGTTCTGGAACCGGATCTATCGCGGTATTGAGGTGTTTCATTTCAACCGGTTCCGCGATGCACAACAGGGACACGAAGTGATTTACGTGCCGTGTCATCGCAGCCATATCGACTATATGCTGCTGTCGTTTATTCTTTACCGCCGCGGATTTGTGCCGCCGCATATCGCGGCCGGCATCAACCTGAACCTGCCCGTGGTCGGCCGCCTGCTGCGCTACGGTGGCGCTTTTTATCTGCGTCGCTCGTTTCGGGCGCAGCCGCTTTATTCGGCGGTATTTAACGAGTACGTTCGTACCATTATCAGCAAGGGCGTGGCGCTGGAATATTTTGTCGAAGGCACGCGCTCGCGCACAGGCCGCATGCTGCCGCCGCGCGCCGGCATGCTCTCAATTACCCTGCGCGCATTTCTGCGTGACCGTGAGCGGCCGCTGTTATTCCAGCCGGTATATATTGGCTACGAGCGGCTGGCTGAGGGCAGCTCATACATCACCGAACTTTCCGGCCAGCAAAAAAAGCCTGAATCGCTGGCCGATTTTCGCAACGTCATCAATATCATCCGCAAAAATTATGGTCAGGTGCAGGTCAGTTTCGGCGAGCCGATCCGGCTCAATTGCTTGCTCGACGAGCATGCCCCGGGCTGGGCCGAGCAGGAGTTCGGGCCGCAGTCCAAGCCGGCCTGGTTACCGAACGTGGTCGGTCAACTGGCCGATCGAATCTTGGTCAACATCAACAGCGCCGCGCACGTCAATCCGATCAACCTGCTGGCGGCAACCCTTTTGGCGACCCGTAAGCAGGCGCTCGACGAGGCCGATCTCGAAGCGATGATTGGTCTCTACCAGAGCTTGATCCCCATGACCGCGTATTCTGACCGAATCACGATCACCGAATTAGCGCCGGGGCAGATCATCGAGTACGGCTTGGAGCTGGGTGTGATCGAACGTCAGCAGCACGCCCTTGGCGACATCATCCGCGTCGATCAGAAAAACGCCGTGCTGTTGACCTATTTTCGCAACAACATTTCGCACTTGCTGGCCATGCCCGCCTGGATTGCCTGTTCGTTTCTGAACAACCTGCGAGTCCGAAAGACACGGGTACGCCGCCTGACTGAGGCAGTCTATCCGTTTCTCAAAAACGAGCTGTTTCTGCCGTGGGCACCGGAGGAGGTGCCGATCATCATCCAGCGCTGTACCGATGCACTGGTGCGTCTTGGCCTGTTGGGAATGAGCGGCGAGTATCTGCAGCGTGCGCCCGGGGGGTCGGACCAGACCTATTACCTGAGGTTGCTCGGTAACTCGATGCTGCAGACATTCGAGCGCTACTACATCACCATCGCCGTACTGGCCAAGAACGGTTCGGGAACGCTCAGCCGCCAGCAACTCGAGAAGATGTGCATCCAGAGCGCCCAGCGAATTTCGCTGTTGCACGAGTTCGATGCGCCGGAATTTTCCGATCGTACGCTGTTCAGGCAGTTCATCGACTCGCTGCAACAAATCGAGATCCTGGGCCGCAATGACGACGGCAACCTGACCTTCGATCGACGCTTGCAGACTTTTGCGCGCGACGCCAAGCTGATTCTCGACAAGGAGGTTCGGCACTCGATCATCCAGATCACGCCGCGCATCCGCCAGGCCAGTCAAAATCCGGACATTCCGGACTGAGTGGTTCCCCGCACGGTTGCCCCCCGCTGCTAAAATGCCTTCAATGAGCGCTGTCAGTCCTTTAGCAACATCGGCCGAAAAGTCAACACTGAGTGCTTCTGATTGGGAGCAAGCGGCCCTTGACCTGATCGCGGAAAAGGGCGTGAGCGCCCTGGCGGTCGAGCCGCTGGCCCGTCGACTGGGCATCACCAAGGGCAGCTTCTACTGGCACTTCGCCAGTCGCGATGAGCTGCTTGAACAATCGCTGAAGCGCTGGGAGCACCGCGATATCCAACACCTGGCGCGATCGCTGGGTTCGAGCCAGGAGCCGGCGATGCGCTTGGCGGAGTTCATCCTGAGAACCAGCCGGCAAAATCGCAGCCATCAGATTCATGCCGCGCTGTGTGCGGCAAGCGACCACCCTACGGTCAAGCCGGTGATCGAGCGGATCACCCGTCGGCGGCTGGAATACCTGGCCGGGGCATTTCGCGAACTGGGCCTGGATGCCGAACCCGCCGCCCATCGCGCGCGTCTGACCTACACCAGCTATGTCGGTTACATTCAGCTGCAAACGCGAGGCATGGCACCGGAGCGGGGCAGTGAAGAATTTGAGGATTACGTCCGGCACGCGATCGACGCGCTGATTACGGTGCGCTGTCCTGGCAAACAAACGCCGTGCCTGATTCGGCCCCTCCACGACCCTCCGCCGCATGCGCGGGAGGGTGAGAGTGATGAATAAAAAAAACGCGGCCAGTTGGCCGCGTTTTTTTAGTGCGTGCTGCTGATCCGGATCAACGGCTCAGAAGCGGTGCGATCACCAGGCTGACAATCGCCATGACGTTGATCAGAATGTTCATCGAAGGTCCGGACGTATCTTTGAGAGGATCGCCGACGGTGTCTCCGACCACGTTGGCCTTATGCGTTTCAGAACCCTTGCCTCCGAAGTTTCCTTTCTCGACGTATTTTTTGGCATTGTCCCAGGCGCCGCCGGCGTTGGCCATGGTCAGGGCCAGCAGAACTGCGGCAATCAGCGCGCCGCCGAGCATCCCGCCGAGCGCCTCGGCACCGAGGCCAAAGCCGACAACCACCGGGCCCAACACGGCCAGCGCCGCCGGCAGCATCATTCGCTTGATCGCTGAGGTGGTTGCGATATCAACGCAGCGCGCTGCATCAGGTTCGGCCTTGCCTTCGAGCAGCCCCGGAATTTCGCGGAACTGGCGACGGATCTCCTGGATCATCTCAAACGCCGCATCGCCGACTGCGGTCATCGTGATCGAGGCGACCAGAAACGGGAACAGGCCGCCGAGGAACATACCGATCAGCACGTTGGGATCGGAAATCTCAAGCGAAAAGCCTTCGAGTTGATGACTGACCTCGGCGATGTAGGCGCTGATGATGGTCAATGCGGCCAGCGCGGCCGCGCCGATTGCAAAGCCCTTGCCGATGGCCGCCGTGGTGTTACCCAGTTCGTCGAGCGAATCGGTGATCTTGCGGGTGTCCTCACCAAGGCCCGCCATTTCAGCAATGCCGCCGGCGTTGTCGGCAACCGGACCGTAGGCATCAATGGCCATGGTCATGCCCACAGTTGCCAGCATTGAAACCGCAGCGATGCCGACGCCGTAGAGTTCGGCCTGCCAGTTGGCGATAAAAATCATCAGGCAGATCGTCAGAATCGGTATGACGACCGACTGCATGCCGATGGCAAGACCCGAAATGATGACCGTGGCCGCCCCGGTTTCTCCGGACTTGGCGATGTCGCGAACCGGTTTGCCGGCCGTGTAATGCTCGGTTGAAAGCCCGATGATGACGCCGCCGACGGCACCGACGATGGTGGCCACCCAGACCCCGGTGCGCACGTCCAGCCAGCGAATCAGGAAGAACGCCAGGATCACGAAACCGATCGCCGCCGAGATCGTGCCGATGCGCAGCGCGACTTCGGGGCTGCGCCCGGCCGACAGGCGAACCAGACCGATGGCGGCAATCGAGCACACCAGGCCCAGCAGGCCGAGCGATGCCAGCACCAGCCCCATGACCGAGCCGCCGTAGAATGCAACCGTCAGCGCGCGATCGGTGCCGAAATTATGGGCTGCCGTGGTCGTGCGGACGTTGGCCCGGGTTGCGGCAATCATGCCCAGGAAGCCCGCCAGTGCCGAACAGAATGCACCGACCAGGAATGAGATCGCGGTTTGGATGCCGAGCCCGGAGAATGCCAGGGCAACGAAAAGAACAGCCACTGACCCGCCAATCATCATGATTTCGCGGCGCATGAAGGCCATCGCGCCATCCTGGATCAGCTTGGCGATGGCGGCCGGTTTGCCCTCCATCACCGGGTAGCGCATCATTGCGCGAAAAATCACGAAAGCGACGACAAGGCCGATGATGCCAAGCACCGGCGGAATCAGACTCTGGTCCATTTGTACTCCCTGGTTAACTCTATTAATAAGGATTGAGGTTGAGGTTCGATCGGGATCCACGTGCCGGCTCGATGGACGGCTGGCCAAAACGCTGAAAATACTGCCTTGGCCAGCTTAATCGAATCGCAAGCGGGTCAAGCTTGGCGCTCGGCATTGCCCAGCACCCATTGGCCGCGCAGTCACCGCGCGTTCCCGCATAGAAGGTCGAGCGACGCGAATTTCCCGTATAAAAACCGGCCTATTCTAGTCTTTTTGTTGTTGAGACGGGCCATTCGTTTCGATCGGGTGTTTGCATCACCATCCCTATACGAACACTTCTGATTGTATTCGTAATTGAATTTGCGGGCCCGCCCGGCGTTTAATTGATGTAGACTGTGTTCTATTGTAATAGCGCGCTATTACGCTAATTCATTAACTTGTTACAACTGGCACGGGAACGGCCAATGAAACATCTCGACGAAAATCATTTAAAGGCCAACCGCGCCGGGCGCGGCAGCCTGGCCGAGGCATTCATGGCCATGCAGAGCGCTGATGAATGCCGCGCGCTGCTCAAGGATTTGACCACGCCGGCCGAGCTGGAGGCGCTGGTCGATCGCTGGCGTGCGGCCCAGTTGCTCGATGCCGGGCTGCCGTATCGTGAAATCCACGATCGTACCGGGGTCAGCGTAACCACGATCGGGCGCGTTGCCCGGTTTCTCGAAATGGGCAATGGCGGCTATCGGCTGGCGCTCAAGCGACTTCAAGGAGAGCAGTAATCATGGCCCGCGACGAAACCCGCATCAAGATCGCCATTCAAAAATCCGGTCGGCTTTCGGAGGCCTCGCTGAAGCTGCTGGACAAGTCCGGCCTGCAATTCGCGCGTAGCAAAGACAAGCTGTTCTGGTACGGGCGCAACTTGCCGGTCGACTTGCTGCTGGTGCGTGACGACGATATCCCGCGGCTGCTGCTGGAGGGCGTGTGCGAGCTCGGCATCGTTGGCCAGAACGTGGCCGCCGAAAAAATCCTGGAGGCCCGGCGACGCCGGCCCGATGCCGATCTTGAAAGTCTCGCAACGTTGGAGTTTGGCCATTGCCGGCTGATGCTGGCGGTGCCCGAAGATCTGGATTATCAGGGCCCGGCGCAATTGGCCGGCCAGCGAATTGCCACCAGTTATCCGCGCCTGACCCGCCGCTGGCTGCACGATCATGGCGTCGAGGCCGATATCGTCACGCTCAACGGCGCGGTTGAAATCGCGCCCAGCCTGGGTACCGCCGAGGCGATCGTTGACCTGGTCTCGACCGGTACGACCTTGCGTGCCAATCACTTGAAGGCGGTTGCCGGTGTGCTCGATAGTCAGGCTGCGCTGTATCGCGGCAGTTCGGTTCTGCCACCGGAGCGCCAGGCATTGCTCGACAAGCTGGTTCAGCGCATCCTTGGCGTGCAGCGCGCCAGCGAGACCAAATACGTCATGTTGCATGCCCCGCGTGACCGGCTCGCCCGAATCACAGCCATCCTGCCCGGTGCCGAAACGCCGACCATCCTGCCGCTGGAAGGGCAGTCCGAGCGCGTCGCCGTGCATGCCCTGTGTACCGAGCAGGTGTTCTGGGAACATCTTGAGGAGCTCAAGAGTGCCGGCGCTTCGGCCATTCTCGTGCTGCCCGTGGAAAAGATGCTGACATGAAGACTGTACGATGGAGCGCGCTCGACGAGGCCGCGCGCAGCCGCCTGTTGGCCCGTCCGCGCATGGAGGCCGACGGCCAGCTGGAGCAGATCGTCGCAGAAATTATGACCACCGTGCGCGAGCGCGGTGATCGGGCGCTGGCTGAATACAGTCGTCGCTTTGATCGGGTTGAGGTGCCCTCGCTGTGGCAGGCATCCGCCGGACATACAGCGATCGACCCGGCGCTCGACGCCGCGATCGATCGCGCGATTCAAACGGTGCGCGCGTTTCATGCGGCCGGCAAGCCGCAAGAGTATGCCGTCGAGACCGCTGAAGGCGTGTCCTGCCAAATGCGCTACCTGGCGCTGGACCCGGTCGGGCTCTATGTGCCGGCCGGCAGCGCGCCGTTGCCTTCGACCGCGATCATGCTGCTGGTGCCAGCGCTGCTGGCCGGCTGCCGCCGGATCGTGCTGGCAACACCGCCGAACGCGTGCGGCCGGGCCGACGATGCGGTGCTTGCCGTGGCTCAAAAGCTCGGGCTGGAGCGTGTCCTGATCGCCGGTGGTGCCCAGGCCATCGCGGCGATGGCCTACGGAACCGAAAGCGTGCCTTCGTGCGCCAAACTGTTCGGGCCGGGCAACCGTTTCGTGGCCGAAGCCAAGCGTCAGGCCGCGCTCGATGTGTTCGGCGCGGCCCAGGACCTGCCGGCCGGCCCGTCGGAGGTGCTCATCATCGCCGATGACTCGGCCAGGCCCCAATGGGTTGCGATCGACCTGCTCAGCCAGGCCGAACACGGCCCGGATTCGCAGGTCCTGCTGGTGACCGAATCGCCCGGTCTGGGCGATGCGGTTGCTCGCCAGATCGATGCATTGCGGCCCCGGCTTTCGCGCGCTGAAACCACCGCCAAGGCGCTGGAACACGCAGCCATCATCGAGGTCGACAACCTCGACCAGGCGATCGAGGTCAGCCAGCGCTACGCGCCGGAACACCTGATTATCCAGACCAACGACGCCAACGCGGTGGCGGCCCGCATTACCACGGCCGGTTCGGTGTTCGTTGGTCACTACACGCCCGAATCGCTCGGAGACTATATTTCCGGCACCAACCACACGCTGCCGACCGGCGGCTGGGCCGCGACCCAGAGTGGCTTGGCGGTGGTCGATTTCATGCGCCGCATGAGCGTCCAGCAGGCCAGCCCCGAAGGCCTCGCCAAACTGGGTCCGGCCGGGGCCCGGCTGGCCGCGCACGAAGGCCTGGATGCGCACCGCCTGGCGATCGAGCTTCGGCTTCAGGGCACGCCGCAGCCGGTCGGCCCGGACGCGGCGGATTCGATATGAGCGATTTCGATTTCATACGTCTGGCCCGACCCGAGATCCGCACCCTGAGGCCGTATGCCTCGGCTCGCGCGCTGGCCGATTCGGCCGGCATATTGCTCAATGCCAATGAAAATCCGTATCCGCCGGCGGGCGACGATGGCCTGCACCTGAATCGCTACCCCGATCCGCAACCAGCCGGGCTCAAGCAGCGGTTATCGGAACTTTACGACGTCGATGATCGAAAATTGCTGATCACACGCGGTAGCGACGAAGGCATCGACCTACTGGTGCGTACCTTTTGCCGCCCCGGCCAGGACTCGGTGCTGATTTGTCCTCCGTGCTTTGGCATGTATGCCCTGTCGGCGACCGTCCAGGGCGCGCCGCTGGTGGTTTCGCCGCTGGTCGACCAGGGCCGCAGCTTTGCGCCGGCCCCGGACCTGGCCGAGCGCGCGGCCTCGTCGAGCGCGCTCCATCGTACAGTCTTCATGTCAGCATCTTTTCCACGGGCAGCACGAGAATGGCCGAAGC
>JAIVHD010000357.1 GCA_020201235.1 Lysobacteraceae bacterium | reverse complement strand
GCATTGGAATATCCTCGATTCTGCGCCTTAGTGGCACTGACTCGATCGGAAAAACATTGAGACGGAAGTACAGGTCCTCTCTGAACTGTTTTTCGCGCACTGCTGCCTTGAGTTCGCGATTGGTGGCGGCAATAACACGAACGTCTACGGTTCGCGTGCGGTTTTCACCCACCCGCTCGAACTGCTGATCCTGCAGCACCCTGAGCAGCTTGCCCTGAAGTTCCAGTGGAATTTCGCCGACCTCGTCAAGAAACAGGGTACCGCCGTCGGTTGGGGGGCGGGCTTGCGTGGAGCCTTCTGGATTTTTTTGGAAAAAGAACTCGCTGCGCTCAGACACCTTTATTCCGGCAAAATCCAGAAGCCTCCCCGCGCCGTGATAACTCACCGATATCGCACGTAAAAAGCAAAAGGCGACTGATAGAATCGTAGGTTAGATTAGCCGCAGGCGTAATCCAACAGGCTTTGTCGGATTACGCCTGCGGCTAATCCGACCTACGGACTGTTGCGGCCACGTCTCATCTTCCTGTTTATCGCCCTTATCGCCTGCATCTGAAGCGATAATTGTCAGCAAAAAAGATCAAATGTGACGGTTTGTTGTTTGATTGCGTCTTTTTTTTCTGACACAGGCGGCGAACCGGATTATGGATCATACTGACGCTGAAAATGAACGAATGTTCATTGCTTTGATGTCAGAAAAGGATCCGCTTGATGCGTCGCTGGAATTACCTGCTTGCAAGCATGCTTATGTTGATGCCCGTTTTGACACTGGCAAATGGTGCCGTGTGGTCAGAAAGTTCAGAACGGATTGAGCTTGCGGGTGAGATTGATTACTGGGCAGAGAGTGATGGCCCGGCATCGCTCGATAGCGTGATTGCCCTTGGCGATAAAGAATGGCAATCCGATGGTGGCGAAAGCATCAGCCTTGGCTATAGCGATACGGTGTACTGGTTCCGGTTCCCGACGGCCAATGGAACAGACGCTCCCAAGTCTTTGTACTTGGAAATAGCCTATCCGGTTCTGGATCGTGTTGAATTTTACCTGCTCGACGACGGGCGTCTGCTGGAAAGCCAGGTACTGGGCGACAAACAACATTTTGATGAGCGACCGGTTCACCACCGCAATTTTCTGGTACCGCTGAAGCTGCCACCCGGCGAGTCCCGAATGGTGTATCTGCGGGTGAAAACCACCAGTTCCATGCAGGTGCCGCTAACCCTATGGGAACCTGACGCTTTCTTTATTGCAGAACAGTCGCGCACGATGTTTGAGGGACTCTACTACGGCATCGTGCTGGTCATGATTCTTTACAACCTCTTTGTATTTCGAGCCGTAGGCGAACGCAGCTTTCTTTACTACGTTGGCTACATTGCAGCGATGCCCCTGTTTCTTGCCAGCCTGCATGGCGTCAGCTTCCAGTACTTGTGGCCTTCTGCGACCTGGTGGAACGATCAGGCAATCATTGTTTTTCTGAATCTCACGCTTGTATTTGGTGCGCTCTTCAGTCTTCGCTTCCTGAATGTGCGCCGCCACAATCATCCGGTGTTGAACCTGGTGATGGTCAACCTGATTGTGATTGCGGGCGGCCTTGCCGCGGCAGGTCTGGTTGTGCCCTACAGTCATATGATTCTGGCAACCATTCTGGTTGCATTTTTTGGATGCAGTGTAATGCTGATAATCGGCGTTGTGCGCTGGATCAAGCAGGATCCCGCAGCCCGTTATTACACGGTGGCCTGGGTTTTCATGCTGTTCGGCGGCATTCTGATGGCGTTTAGCAAGTTCACTCTCTTGCCTCGGAATTTCCTGACCGAGAATGCAACCCAGATCGGTTCTGCCATTGGCGTAATCCTGCTGTCAGTCGCATTGGCCGACCGCCTGAACCAGGAAAAAGTGCGGGCTTTCGAAGCCCAGCAGAAACTGCTGTCAGAAGAGCGCAAAGCCCGTCTCGCCCAGGCCAAAATCCTGCACATTCAGAAAGAGGCCAATGCCCAGCTTGAGCAGCGTGTGCAGTCGCGCACCCAGGATCTGGAGTCGCTTAATGAGCAGTTGAAAGAGCTCAGCTCGACTGACGCGCTGACCGGCCTCAAAAACCGTGGGCATTTTGACAGGGTGTTCAAGTCCGCGGTGGTCAGGGCTTACCGTTTCGAGCAGACGCTGTCGCTGATGGTTCTTGATATTGATCATTTCAAAGATTTCAACGACACCTATGGCCACCTGGTGGGGGATGACTGTCTGCAGATGGTCGCGGCTTGTATTGGCCAGTATGTCACCCGTCCTCAGGACCTGGCGGCTCGATATGGTGGGGAGGAATTTGTGGTGTTGTTGCCGGATACACCGGAACAAGGTGCGGTTCGCGTAGCGGAGAAGATCCGCGAAAAGATCGAGGAGACCGGTTTCAGGGTGTCAGAAGAAACTCTGCACCTGACGATCAGCATTGGTATCTGCTCCGTCCGGCCGGACCATGCTGACGCCACCAAGGAAATATTCGCCAAAGCCGACGAGGCGCTGTACGAAGCCAAGGGTAGAGGCCGCAACAGAGTTGTCTCCGGCTCTGAAAATTTCCCGATACCTTCTGACAGTCCAGCCTGAAAGCAACTGTTTTTCAGGCGCTGATCACTGGCCAGGGTTGGGCCTGCTCCAGCCCGAAGGCCAGCTCCAACAAAGTTTTCTCGCCGCCATGGCGCCCCATCAGGTGGATTCCAATCGGCAGACCCTGTTCCGTCAGCCCGCCGGGCAGGGCGATGGCCGGCGCGCCGGTCGTGTTGGCCAGCGGCGTAAAGCTGACATAGCGGAATAACCGCTCGAATAATTCGTCAAAAGGCACCTCAGGGCTAAGATAACCCAGCTCCGGCGTAGTGTGGCCAAGCACCGGTGTCAGTACCGCATCGAACCCGGCGACGGCTTTGGCGTAGTCGTGATACGAACGGCGCAGGCGCCAGATGACGGCCGGAAGGCGGTAAAACTGTTTCCTGAAGAGCTTGTCGAGCCCTTGGGTCAGGCCATCGACCTTGTTCCGGTCAAACCCTGGTCCGATCAGGCGCTTGCCATTGCTTCTGACTCCGAAGGATAGCATTCCCCAATACAGCGCAAAATCGGCTGGAAAGCTTTCCGGCACCGGCACCGGCATGGGCTCGACATAATGACCAAGATCGCTCAGGGTTCTGGCCGTGGATTCGACCGCCTGGCGGGTTTCGCCGTCCGTGGGGTGCCCGCTGATTGAATCGAAAACCAGGCCAATTTTCATGAGC
>JAIVHD010000132.1 GCA_020201235.1 Lysobacteraceae bacterium | reverse complement strand
CGCTGATCTACTGCGGAAAAGCCGGATTGGGCCAGATTTCCCGCTCTTTTTCGTTAAATAGGCCCACTATTCGCCTCAAAAGATCGAAAAATCTGGCTCCAACCGGACTTTCCCTCGCTACGACCGGTCAAGTCCGACAGGCTGCTAGGCGGGCTGGGCAGTCCCAAACATGGGAATAGTGACGCTGCTCTGATAGCGGGTGCCGGATAGAATGGCTTCGGCCTCGTCCGCGCACTGGCCACAACAATCGCTGCAACCGGTGCGCATGCGCAATTCTTCAAGCGTTTTCACGCCCCCGGCAGCATGCTCGCGAATTTCGCGATCGGTAATGGCGTTGCAGACACAAATGAACATGGCCAAAGATTAATACGAATACGAACGATTGTCAATACGTTTCAATTAAAAAGTCAGACACCGCAGAAGCAAGTCTCTGGAGTCTCTTTGGCTTCCGATCTCGGGCGTTTCAGGGACCGCATCGCACGCAGGACGGATCGTGTTTGCACACGGAATTTTCCGGTTAAAAAACTGAATTCTCTATTGCGATTGAGTCGCATTTGTACTAGTATTCATATTTCGAACTACTAAACACTTTTAACTCGCAATTAACCTTCAGGAGAGATTGATGTTTCCCGAGCACGACGACCTGCAAGAGTCGAAAAAACGACGTTCCGTTCCCAATATCAGCCCGGCACGGAACCGCTTCCATCAGCGCGCACTGGTATTGGCCATCGCCGGCGCGCTTGCCTCCAATGGCCTTTTTGCCGACGACTCAGACGATAAAACGGGCCAGCAAGACGAAGACGCAACCGCCGAGTCGGCCAGGCTGGAAGATATCCCCGCTGAACTGGAGCCGATGACGGTCGATTTTCGGGGCGAGCGCTTGGCCAGCCCCAAGTACCAAAGACCCTTGCTGGACACACCACGCATTATCTCGGTGCTGCCGCAGGATTTGCTCGAAGAACAGAACGTTACTTCGTTGCGCGACGCGATGCGCAACATTCCGGGCATCAGCCTGCAGGCCGGTGAGGGCAACCCCCCGGGCGGCGATCAGCTCAAGATTCGTGGCTTTAATGCACGCGAAGACTTGAATGTCGATGGCGTTCGCGACCTCGGCAACTACTTTCGCGATCCGTTCTATGTCGAGCAGATCGAGGTCGTCAAAGGTCCCAATTCGGCCTTCAGCGGCCGCGGTTCAGCGGGCGGCACGATCAACTTCGTCACCAAACAGCCGACGATGGATTCGTTCAAGCGCATTGAGACGAGCGTGGGCACGGATAGCTACACACGCGCGACCGTCGATATTAACGAGCCGTTGGACGCCAACAGCGCGTTCCGTGTCAACCTGATGGGCCATTCGGCCGACGTTCCGGGGCGCGATGTCGTCGAGGACGAACGCTGGGGCCTGTATGGTGCCTATAGCTGGGGCTTCCAACACGATACCCAGGTTTCGGTCAACTGGCTGCATACCGAGCAGAACAATATCGAGGACAAGGGCCTGCCGTTCGACCGGGAGGGTGTTCCCGCCGAGAACGTGGCGGGTTGTTTCGACCCGGACGACAATCGCATCGGCCGTACCGGTAGCCAGCGCTGCGGCGATGGTTTCTTTACCGGCGAGCTGCCGCCGGGAATCGGGTTTAGCGATTTCTTCGGCCATGTCGACGACTTCCAGCGCATCGATGTCGACATTCTGGGTGCAACGCTGACGCACACGTTCAATAGCGGCGTTTCTTTGCGCAACAGCTTCCGCTACAGCCTGGTCAAGAATGATTCCATCACCAGTTCGCCGCGTATCAAGGTGCCCGATCCGGATGCATTTGGCTCCGGCGACTTCTCTCAGGCGGTGGTCCAGGGCGACCTCAAGCCCCGGGACCAGGAAGACGAGGGCTTTTTCAACCAGACCGACCTGCTGTTCAGCGTGCCAACCGGGCCGATATTCCACGACTTGGTGCTCGGTGCCGAATTCTCCGACATCACCTTCGAAAACCGCAGACGCCCAGACGTCAACGGCCCGCGCACCGATCTGTTCGACCCCGAGCGTCGCGCCCGGCCCGCAGCACCCTTCGACGGCACGTCCACCAAGTTCGAATCCGAAACCTTTGCGGTCTACCTGCTCGACACGATCCAGTTCTCGCCGAAATGGGAGCTGAATCTGGGCGTGCGCTGGGATAGCGTCGACGCGCGCGCAAGCGACAAGGGCTGGGAAGCGCTGGGTGAAGAGCCCATCGATCTGAGCCGCACCGACGAGGAGTTCAGCTACAGCGCCGGGCTGGTGTTCAAGCCGGTGCCGAATGCGTCTATCTATGCCGCGCTGGGCAGCTCGTTCCAGATTTCCGGCGTTTTTGATCGCAACCAGATCCAGCTCGCCGGCGGCGGCGGTAGCCGCATTACCACGCCGGAGCTGTTCAACGTCGATCCGGAAGAAACCGAGGCCTACGAAATCGGTGCCAAATGGCGTGTGCTATCCGGACTGGACCTCAACGCCGCAGTATTCCGTACCGAAAAGACCAAGGCGCGTCTGCCAGGCCTGGGCAGCGACGATCCTTCAGTGCTCGATACCGAACAGCGCGTGGACGGTTTCGAGCTGCTCGCCGCTGGCCGGATTACCCCGGAATGGCAAATCTTTGGGGGCTATGCCTATCTGGATACCGAAGTCGTGTCTTCCACAGCCTTCCCGAACCTGGAAGGTCAGGGTCTCGGTGGCTCACCGGAGCACTCGCTGAATCTGTTTTCCACCTATCAGTTCACGCCGCGCCTGAATCTTGGCTTCGGCCTTCAGTGGATCGACGAGCAGACTTCAGCGCCGCTACCCACCCCGCTGGAAGATCAGCCGCGCCGACGCAACGTGACGATCGACAGCTATTTCGTGGCGGATTTCTATGGCACCTACAAGCTGACCGACCGTGCCGAGCTGCGTCTGAATGTGTTCAACCTCACCGACAAGAAGTTCATTTCGCAACTGGCCGAGGGTGGTGCCCAGGGGATTCCGGGCAAGCGTATCCACGCGATCGGAACCTTCCGATACACCTTCTGATCGTCTAAACCCGGCCTATTCACCATTCCTCCTGCTGCGACACCGTCAGCCCCCGGTTATCACTCTCGACAACATCCTGGACCGCCAGCAGGTCGCGGCCACTCGCGAGCGCCTGGAGAAATGCGACTGGGCACGCGGCATCAGCGCCGGCCCGCAGGCCCGACACGCCAAGAAGAATGAACAGGTTCCCGACGACGACCCGCAAGTCAAGGAACTGAGGACCCTCGTCATGCGCGCGCTCAATCAAAGCCCGATGTTCATGACCGCGGTGTTGCCGTTCAAGATCCTGCCGCCGAATTTCAATCGCTACACCCCCGAACACAGCCATTACGGCCCGCACACCGACAGCTCGCTCAGGCCGCTTCCCGACGGCAGCTACCTGCGCACCGACGTTTCGGCCACGCTATTTCTTTCCGACCCCGACGACTACGAGGGCGGCGAGCTGCGCATTGAGGACACCTACGGCGAGCAGCGAATCAAGCTCCCGGCCGGAAGCCTGGTGGCCTACCCGTCCGGTTCCATCCACGAAGTCACGCCGGTCACCCGCGGTGCCCGGCTGGGCTGCTACATGTTCATGCAAAGCCTGGTCAAGGACACCGAACACCGGCGTCTGCTTTACGGGATGGACGTGTCACTGATGGCCTTGCGTCAGCGCTACGGGGAAGAAGAACAGGACCTGGTCCGTCTGACCGGTCTATACAACAACCTGCTCCGCCGCTGGTCGGAGTGCTGAACCCGCGCCAGCCAAGCCGTCGGGGATGTAACCCCGACCTACAAATCGACCCGCCGTAGGTCGGGGTAGCATCCCCGACGCGCTGCGCAATCGAAGCCAAGCCGTCGGGGATGTAACCCCGACCTACAAATCGGCCCGCCGTAGGTCGGGGTAGCATCCCCGACGCAGTGCTACTCATCCGGCCGGTACTCAAGAATATCGCCAGGCTGGCAGTCGAGTGCTTGGCAAATTGCGGCCAGCGTCTCGAATCGAACACCCTTGACCTTGCCCTGCTTGAGCAGTGACAGATTGGCCTGCGTGATGCCGATGAACTCCGCCAGTTGTTTGGACTGCATCTTGCGCCGCGCCAGCATGACATCGAGGTTGACGACAATCGCCATGGCTTTACACGAAGCTCCGATTTTCCTCATCGATTCGGCAGGCTTGCCGTATCACGATCGCGATGGTTTTCAAAACCAGAATCATGGCACCGAAAAGCAGGAACCCGGACAGACCCAAGGGAATAACGGGGCCACCCTGATCGTCCGCGACCATGAGGCCGCCCGCGATCGGCCCGCCGAACGCCGTCAGCACCATCAGCCAGCCCACCGCGTCGCCCAATTTGGCGAATGAATCCGCCACCGGCGTCGAAATCGGTGCTTCCACGTACAGCACCTTGCCAAGCCGGCGTAACCGGTACAAAGCCCAGAATGTACCCAGCCACTCGGGAAATTTCGCAACCAGAATGGTCAGAAAGGATGGATTGGAAAGTTCTATCCATTGGCGCCACATCGGCGTAAGGAACAACAGCGGACTGCCTTCGCCTGCGCCGCTACCGATCACCGCGGTGAATATCCAGCCGAGCATCGCCACCGCCTGAAACCCGGAACTCAGTGACATCAAGTGCCACGCATGCCGCCGAAGCTTTTTTTCATCACTCATTGTCGCAAATCCACTATTTATTGTTTTACAGCAATTATTATTTGTTTTGCGATGTATTGTCAAGCCCGTCGACATAATTGCGACACCAAGTTACAGATGAAGAGTTCCCGCCCAGTACGCAGGAGGAGCCGTGAAACCCTCAATCTGCCGCCTCATTACCCCGCAATCTGCCGAAGCCTCGGAGAGCAAATAGCCGGGCGGGTGGGTTGCAATTGGCCGACGTTATAACCCGCAGATTGCCGCTTGTATAACCCGCAATTTGCCGCTATGCTAATCCACAAACGGACACCGAATGTCGCCGACTACAACGGGCTCAGAAGACTGGCCGACCAGGCGGGAGACAATTTCCAAACCGGTATAATCATTTACACGGGTGACAGTATTCTGCCAAGCGGTGACAAGCGGTTTCTTGCCGTCCCCGTTTCCAAACTGTGGGAACTCTAGCCGATTCCGAATTTCATTTCAGAAGACGCCATCGAACAAGCCATGGTGCAGCGTTTGCAGCACCTGTATGGCTACGATGTGCTGGATTGCCTTACCAGCGATCCGGCGGATGTGCAGGATGGTTCGGGACGTGCGGACAAGCGCGCGACCTCATCAACCAGGGGTGGCATCCCCGACGCAGAACCCGATCATTTTTCCGCCGTCTTCAACAACCCCGGCCCAGAACCAAAATCCACCGGCGATTGCGCCGCCAGCCAGGCCAGCACTGCGTAGGCGGCGACGTTTTGGGCCATTTCGGCCGGGTCGATCTTGTCCAGGGTGTCGTTTTCGGTGTGGTGGTAGTCGAAGTAGCGCGTCCCGTCCTGGTTGAGCCGGACGGCGGCCAGGCCGTAGCGCGACATCGGGCTGAAATCGGGGCCGCCGCTGGTCTGGCTGCGCGCGCCCAGGGCGATGCCCAGCGGTTCGAGCTCGGCCTGAATAGCTTCGATGACCGGCCAGGCCGTGTCGCTGACGCGGGCGGTAATTTCATAAATCGGTCCGGCGCCGAAATCCGATTCGGCGGCCACCTGGTAGTTTTCGATCTCATCCTTGTGCGCCTCGGCCCAGGCGCGTCCACCCCACAGGCCGATCTCCTCGGCGGCAAACAGAATGACC
>JAIVHD010000131.1:4342-5935 GCA_020201235.1 Lysobacteraceae bacterium | reverse complement strand
GTCCAGCACCTGATCGAACCGGCTGAAATGATCATCGTCCAGCCGTCCGCGGTACCAGTCCTGGAAAAACCGGTGCACTTCGATAATTTCGCGCTTGCCGCGCGCTTCCAGTTCAAGCGAATCCATAGCCACCCCGGAACCTCTATTGGAAAGCCCGAACCCCAACCAGCCGCCGACAATAAAGAACAGCAACAGCATTGCGCTGAGCATCACCAGCATAGAGCGATCATGGAATCGGTTCATAACGAAAATTCTAATATAGAACGACGTATCAGTGTTCACAATCATGATCCCGGCTGATTCACCATCCCTCCTGCTGCGCTGTCAGACGCTGCGTCCGGGACGCCTCGCTCGGTCGCCCGTCCTCACCGTACAGGCGAGCAGGTCTCCGGTGCGTCCGGTCGCGAAACACTCCATCTACGGCACCTGACAGTGTCTCGCTACGAAGCGACGTTGAATCAGCCGGGCTCAGCGAAGCACGTTACAACTCGCTGAGTGTTCGATAATCAGTGTCGGGGTACACTAGCGCCTTTGAAATTTGGGACCAACCATGAGCAAGGGCAGTTCGCCACGCCGAAAGAGCAACCAGCCGATTACCATCGGACGGGTCACGGTCGAGCCTGGCAGCCGACGAAGCATCGAGCTCGAAGCCGGACGCCTGTACACACATGCACCGACCACGATGCCGGTCCAGGTTGTCTGCGGTCGTTCGGCCGGGCCGGTGCTGTTTGTCAGCGCGGCAATTCATGGTGACGAGCTGAACGGGGTTGAGATCATTCGCCGCGTGCTGAATTTACCGACCCTGCAGCGCATCCGCGGAACGCTGATCGCGGTACCCATTGTGAACTTGCACGGATTTATTGACAAAAGCCGCTATCTGCCCGACCGGCGCGACCTGAATCGCTCGTTTCCCGGCTCCGAAACCGGCTCGCTGGCAAGCCGCATCGCCGACCTGTTCATGAATGAAATCGTAAGCCGGGCAACCCACGGCATCGATCTGCATACCGGTGCCATCCACCGCAGCAACCTGCCCCAGATTCGAGCAGACCTCGACGACCCCGAGACTCAGGAAATGGCACTGGCTTTCGGAGCGCCAATTATCCTCAACGCGGCGATTCGGGAGGGCACGCTGCGCGCTGCGGTCACCGGCAAGGTCCCGATCTTGCTCTACGAGGCCGGCGAGGCGCTGCGACTCGACGAGCTGTCGATACGCGGCGGCGTCAACGGCATCGTACGCGTCATGCGCATGCTCGACATGTTGCCGCAAACACGCAGAAAGGCCCTGCCCGACCCATTGATTGCACGTTCCAGCAGTTGGGTTCGCACGCCCCAGAGCGGTATCTTCAGGGCGTTCATCAAAAATGGCGAGCGCGTTGTGCGTGATCGCACTCTGCTTGGCGTCGTCTCCGACCCGTTCGGCGAGCAGGAGCAGGAAATCCGCTCGCCGTTCAGCGGTATCGTGATCGGTCAACTGCACCTGCCGCTGGTCAACGAGGGCGATGCGGTTTATCACATCGCGCGCTTTCATCGCACCGATCTTGCCGTCGAGCGGGTCGAGGATTATCACGAAACGCTGGAAGCCGACGATTACCC
>JAIVHD010000131.1:0-4302 GCA_020201235.1 Lysobacteraceae bacterium | reverse complement strand
CCGATCTTTCTTCTGGTTTTTCCATTGCTGGGTCCGGAATACATGCTGGCAAGTCCGGTGGCGGCCATAGCAGTTGCACTTTTGACCGAGACCTTCGGGTTTTCGTCCGGCTTCATCGGCTACTACCGAAAGCGGTTGATCGATTTCGGGCAGTCCAAAACCTTCCTCGTCGTCGCCGTGCCGGCCGCGATCACAGGAGCGTTGCTGTCTCACCTGATCAATCCGACCATGATTCGCGGATCCTACGGCCTGCTGATGCTGATTTTAGCCGTGATTCTGTTGCGCGGACACGACGTTCCGATAGAAGAAATCTACGGCGAGGACATTTACACGGATGACGACGGCCAACCTGGCAGTAAACTCAACCAAGGTGCACCGCACATCAGTGCGCCGACCGATCGCTCGGTGACCGATCGAGAAGGCGTGGTTTACAGTTATCGCGAGTACAAGGCACGCCCTGTGCCGACCGGCATCGGCGGCTTCCTGTCCGGTCTGCTGTCGGCCGGCATCGGCGAGGTCGTGATGCCTCAGCTGGTCAAGGAAGGCAAGGTGCCTGTGCCGGTGGCCGCTGCCACCTCGGTGTTGGTCGTGATCATCACCGTGATGTCTGCGAGCTTTACCCACATCGTGACTTTGATCAGCGAAGGTGGTGTCAGCGCGGTGCCTTGGCACCTGGTCGCC
Organism: Lysobacteraceae bacterium; assembly: GCA_020201235.1. Classification (GTDB taxonomy): domain Bacteria; phylum Pseudomonadota; class Gammaproteobacteria; order Xanthomonadales; family Wenzhouxiangellaceae. The sequence goes on along the minus strand of JAIVHD010000131.1, from coordinate 3,621 downwards.
TACACGATTCCGGGTGTGATTATCGGCGGCCAAATCGGTCCGCGATTGCAGGGCAAGATCGCCTCGCACACCATGGAGCGCATCATCGGTGGGCTGTTTTTAATCATCGGCATCGCCATGATGTTCACAGTCTTCCAAGACCTGTTCGGATGACCGAATGCGCACCTGCGCAATAGACTTGACAGCACCTTCGGAAGCTCGTCGCGAGGCCAACAGCCAGATCACGAACAACAGGACGCAGCAACGGCCAAGGAGCTTAGGGCCCGGCCACCACCGGCGACAAGGTACACTTGTCGCCGGTGGCTGATGCGGCAGACAAGGTCTGCAGCCAGTCCCACCTGATTCAGAATCCTGTCGGGAGGTCGTTGCGGTCGATTTCGCCCGCCGTGCGGCCGTCACCGAGCCGAAGGACCTGGGCCAGGTTATCACCGATTCCTTTGCGCTGCGCGAACCGGATTTCCGCATTCTCGGGCCGACCATCCCGCGCGACGGCGACAGCGGCATGATCGTGCGCGGCGGCCGCATCGCCGCCGAATGGGGCGATACCAGGCGGGTCGACATGACCTTCAGCGCGGTCAAAAGCTACCTGGCCACGGTCGCCGGGATTGCATTGCGCGACGGCCTGATCGACTCGATCGACGATCCGGCCGGCGATTACGTTCGCGACGGCAAATTCGACGACGAGCACAACGCTCAGATCACCTGGCGACACTTGCTCAACCAGACATCTGACTGGTCCGGAACCTTGTGGGACACGCCCGACTGGGCAGACCGGCCGGAAGGTGAAGATCGAACAAAGTGGCCGTATCGCGCGCTGCATCAACCCGGCAGTCGATTCAAATACAACGACGTGCGCATCAATCTGCTGGCCTACGGCCTGCTACAGGTCCTGCGCGAACCCCTGCCCGTGATCCTCAAGCGCGAAATCATGGACCCAATCGGGGCCTCGAATACCTGGCGCTGGCACGGTTATGAAAATTCCTGGGTGACGCTGGACGGCTTGCGCGTGCAGTCGATTTCCGGCGGCGGGCATTTTGGCGGCGGCATGTTTATTTCGGCCCGCGACCATGCCCGATTCGGCCTGCTGATGCTCAACCGGGGTCTTTGGGACGGCCGGCGCCTGATGCCAGATGACTGGTTCGACCGCATCCGCCAGCCGGTGCCGGTGCGCGAGGATTACGGCTTGCTGTGGTGGCTCAACACCGACCGGCAGGCGATTCCGGCCGCGCCGGAGTCGGCGTACTGGGCAGCCGGCTTCGGCGGCAATTACCTCTACATCGACGAGTGCAACGATCTCGTCGTGGTGTTGCGCTGGATTCCCGACCTGGCCGGCACCATCGAACGGATTCTGGATGCGTTGCAGGACGCGTCCAGCTGCGACGAGGCGGCTTGAATGCACCGCGAGACCCTGGAAACCGAAACGCCGGGGCGCGGCTTTAGCGAAATAACAGGCGCAGTCAATCGGGTCATTCGAAAATCCGGCATCGCCGACGGCCTTTGTCACTTGTTCATCCTGCACACCTCGGCCTCGATGATCGTCACCGAAAACGCCGACCCGGAAGTGCTGCGCGATCTCGACATGTTCATCGGTGGCCTGGTCCGTGATGGTGATCCCCGGTTTGTTCATACTGCGGAGGGCATTGATGACATGTCGGCACACGTCCGATCGATCCTTACCCAGACCAGTCTGACCATTCCGGTGACCGGTCGCGGGCTTTTGCTGGGGACCTGGCAAGGCGTCTTCATCTGGGAGCATCGTACCCGGCCGCATGCTCGGCGCGTGATCGTGACGGTGGCCGATGCGGGCCACGGTTGACTTTGACATCGCTTTTGGGCATGTTACCGTCTGGCGTTGCCGGACGACTAATCCGGTGGCCACACCACTGCAGCGCATCACGCTGTCCGGCTTGCCGGACGACCGTCGCGCCAATGATCCAGACGCATCACCAATAATAAACTGGGGCCATACTTCATGAATCAAGCGATACCCGCTGCCGGAACGCCCGGCAAGACTTTTTTCGGCCATCCCGCCGGACTCGGCACGCTGTTTTTTACCGAGCTTTGGGAGCGTTTTAGCTATTACGGCATGCGCGCCCTGCTGGTGCTGTTCATGGTCGCGACCGCGGCCGAAGGCGGCCTGGGCTTCGACGATCAGACCGCCACCGCGATCTACGGCTTATATACGGCCGGCGTCTACCTGGCCGCCCTGCCCGGCGGCTGGCTGGCCGATCGTATCTTTGGCCAGCAAAACGCGGTCTGGTACGGCGGCATCATCATCGCAGTCGGCCATATCGTACTGTCGCTTCCGGGTTTCGGCCTGGTTGGCGAGCATTACGGCTTTTTCCTCGGCTTGATCCTGATCGTCGTCGGCACCGGCCTGCTCAAGCCCAATATCTCCAGTTGCGTGGGTGAACTCTACCCGGAAGGCGGCGCGCGCCGCGACGCCGGCTATGTGCTGTACTACATGGGCATCAACGTCGGCGCTTTCCTTGGCCCCTTGATCTGCGGTTATCTTCGAATCAACATGGGCTGGCACTGGGGTTTCGCGGCTGCCGCCATCGGCATGATCGCCGGACTGGTGGTTTACCGGGCGACTCAGAAGCACCTGGGCGACTTCGGCAAGCTACCCAACCCGACGCCGCCCGGCGAAGAAGGCCGGACCCGCAACGTAAAGCTTGCCATTTATGCCGGCACTGCGGTACTTTTCCTGGTCTCGGTATTAGCACTTGAAGGTGCCATGGCGATTGACGCCCGGGCCCTTTCCGAGGCCAGCGTTTACTTGATCGTCGGCGTGGCCGCACTGTTCTTCGGCCGGGTGCTGCTGGACAAGGCGCTGACCGCACTGGAGCGCCGCCGGGTGATCGTGCTGGTAGCACTATTCATCGGCGCGGCCTTGTTCTGGTCGGGCTTCGAGCAGGCCGGGTCTTCGCTCAATTTATTCGCCGAGCGCTATACCGATCGCACCGCGCTGCAGTTCCTGTTTCCCGATTTCATTATCCCGGCGGAATGGTTTCAATCGCTGAATCCGCTCTATATTCTCCTCTTTGCGCCGTTTTTCTCGGCCCTTTGGATCAACCTCGGTCGGCGCAATCTCGACCCTTCGATTCCGCTCAAGTTTGCCCTCGGCTTCATCCAGCTGGGACTGGGTTTCGGCTTCATGTGGTTTGCCGCGACGCTGATTCAGGACGGCGGCCAGGTACTGCCGACCTGGCTGCTGCTGACCTATCTGTTCCATACCACCGGCGAGTTGTGCCTGAGCCCGATCGGCCTTTCGGCCACATCCAAGCTTGCACCGCGTGCCTATTACAGCCAGATGATGGGTATGTGGTTTTTCGGTGCCGCACTCGGCAACCTACTGGCCGGCCTGCTAGCCGGCGAGTTCAACGGCGATGACGTTTCCGAATTTCCAGAGCGATTCCGGCAAGTCATGATCTTCTGCGGCGCGGTCGGCGTGGCATTCCTGATCGCCGCACCGTACCTCAAGAAATTAGCCGCGCTGGAAACGCCGCCCGAGGACCTAACCCGCGAAGACGAACCCGGCGCATTCGAAGCCGACGCGGGCAAGCACAAGCACTGACGATGCAGGCATGACGACAGTCGCGATTCGGGCGACTGTCGGAT
>JAIVHD010000130.1 GCA_020201235.1 Lysobacteraceae bacterium | reverse complement strand
GTATTGCCTCATTCAGGGCTCCGGACGAATTCGCCTGCGGCGTTAAAGTGCCTCGACGTAGAATCACGATGACTTCGCCACTTTGCCTTGCAGGCGAATTCGTCCGGAGCCCTGAATGAGGCAATACTTCCGGTTGGACTCGAATCTTCCAGATGACGCGGTGGATGTCATCGCAACCGCCACGGTCACTAAAAATCTGCGAAGATGCAAGTAACAAATGACGAAGGAGTTTTCAACATGACAAGCTGTTCTAGAAGAAACCTGTTCAAACTGGCCGGTGCAGGCTCATTAGCATTGCTGCTGCCGGTAACGTCGCGATTCGGTGACGCCATGGCCCAAGAGCAACTCGACCCGTCTGATGCACAAGCCAAGGCGCTCGGCTATGTGCACGATACCGAACAAGTCGACCCAGCGAAATGGGCATCTCATGAAGTCTCGCAGAACTGCGCCAATTGCCAACTGGCACAAGGCAACGACGGCGAATGGATCGGCTGCGCAATTTTCCCGGGCAAGCAGGTCAACCGCGACGGCTGGTGCAGCGCATGGGTTCAAGCCCAGGGTTGATCGCAGCCGCCCCTTCGAGATCGATGAATACCAAACCGAAGCGATCGCCAAGCTTCGGGCACGCTCAACGGCTGGTCGAAAGCAACCAGATCGAAAGTCCGGCCAGCGCGATCGGCGGCACCAGTGCAACCATTACCGGCGACAGATTCGCCACCAGCCCGAAAAAGCCGGCCATTCCAGCCAGCAAGTGGTAGCCAAGACCCACGCCGATCGCCGCGGTGACCTTGACGCTGACGCCACGGCTCTTCGTTGGGCGTGCCGCCAGCGCCGTCGCGATCAGCACCATGCCGATGATTGCCAGCGGTAAGGCAACCCTGCGCCAGAAAACCAGTTCGAATTCGCTGGCGTCCTGATCGCGCTGTTTAAGACTCTGGACATAGGTCCACAGGTCGCTCAATGGTAAACTGGCCGGCGGCTGCCTGAACAGTTCCAACTGCCGCTCGCTTAGAAAAGATGGCCAGAAATAGCGTTCGAACGTGGTGATTCGATCCGGCGAGTTGCGATCGACGCGCTTGACGGTGACCTCTTCCAGCGTCCACCGGTCGACGCCCGGTATCGCCTGTTCGGCCAGAATCTGACTTTGCAGGTGACCGTCGATTGGGTCGAAATTATAAATTGTGATCTTTCCCGGCAACTGGCCCAACTCGAAGCGACCGACATTCATGAACTCCGTCTCTGAACGAACCCAAAGCCCGTGAGCCGGGTGCCACAAGGTATTTTCCCCGACCCCGCCGCCGGCAATGCGCTCCGGCGACTGGTACAACACCGGCGCAAGAAACTGCAGCGCGACGAGTGCTGCAATCGCGACGCCCAGGCCCGGCGCAAGCGCCATGCGTGTGATCGTCAGCAGCGAAACGCCCGACGCGCGCAGGATGATCAACTCGCGTTGCGCCTGCATGGTCGACAGCACGGTTGCGGTCGCGAGTACCGCGATCACCGGCAACAGATCGATCAGATTGACCGGCACTTGCACCAAGGCGCGGATCGCGCCTTGCAGCGCCGAGCGGCCAGGCCCGGATTCACCAAGCAATTCGAGCAAAGTCGTCACCCACACGACCGAGCCGACCGCGACCAGCATGACGCCGTAGCCCTTGAGCAGGCGCGACAGCAGATAGATCGAGATCAGCTTCATATCGGTGCCCCAGGACCGCGCCAGCAACGCCAAAAGCGCATCGCGAGGATCGGCAGCATGACCAGCGGCAGCCAGAAAAGTCCAGGCCAGATCGGAATGCTTTCGGCGTCGACCCGTTCGGCCAGCATGCCAAGAATGCTGAAATAAAGCGCCACGATCAAACTGGCGGTCACCAGCTTGCCGGTCTGGCCGGCACGCGGATTGATTCGGGCGATCGAAAGCGCCGTCAGCGACAGCAGCAGCACCGTCAGCGGCATGATCGTGCGCCATTGCAGTTCACCCCACTCCAGGGCCCCGCCCCCCCTGACCAGCCGGCCCAAACTCAGGGCGCGGCGCATGCGGGTCCGCTCAACCGGCGGCGGTGGGTCGAACAACACCGTCAGAGCATTCGATCGATTGACAAGATCGGCGTCGCCCTCGAGATCCAGCCGGTAGAACCGCACATCGCCGATGAAATCGAGCGCGATCGTGCCGTCTTCGAGATTTCGCTGCTCCAGCCGCTGGGCCTTGAGAATGTTCCGATACGTCGGCAAGCGCTGGTGCACCATGACCCCGGACAGCGAATTGCCGACCCGACGCTCGGCAAAAATCATCCACTGCTCGTCGCCAACCTCGAAACGGCCGGGCTCGACCCGCGCCAAATCGACACGCGCAATCATTTCGCCTTCCATGCGGTACAGCAACTCGTAGGCCCAGGGCCGGAAACCATGGCTGATACCTGCAACCAGAACCAGTCCGACCAGCGCGATGACCATGACCGCCCGCACCACGACAGCACGACCCACGCCGGCCGCAGCCAGCGCGGTGATTTCGTAGCCCGACTGAAGGCGACCCAGACCAATCACCACGCCGAGAAAAACGGAGCTCGGAATCAGTACATCGAGGTACAGCCCGACCTTGAGCAGCGCCAGCCTGGCCACGGCACCGATCGACAACCGCTCGACCACGGCATCGGCAAGATAGCGGCTCAGGTAAAACGCCAGCACGATGACCAGAACGACGAAAAAAACGCCAATGACCGGGCGCGCAAGCTGAATGACGAGATAGCGCTGCAGCCGCGTCATTCGGCGTTTCCGGGGCGGTTGGCCAACAACCCGGTGACCAGTTCCAGGTCATGCGCGCTATCGACATCCACACAGGCTAGCGGATCATCGATCAAAACCGCATCCAGGCGGATGCCGAAGCGCTTCGACAGCGCAGCCAACGCCTGGCCAAGCTCCAGCCTGCCCAGGCGATAGCGCAATAGATTCCACCAACCCAGTCTGGCAACGATTTTCCAGGGCCGTTTGCGATCCGACTCGAATTTGCGCCAGACCTCAGCGATACGCCGGCCGCGTGCGTTGGAGAAATAGAATAGGTTGGTGCCGCAAACGCCGGCACGCTCGCGGCCGGCCCTTCGGCCGGATCGATCCGGCGGCAGTCGAGGCGACCGATCGCGGCCAGATAGTCAGCCTGACCGGGGCAGACAACTGTAATACCGGCCCGGTTTTCCAGGCCCGCCAGCGCGCCCAGCACATAGGCCAGCATCGGCCGGCCATGGATCGGAACCAGCACCTTGCCGGCGACCGAGGCTGATTTGGCCAGCGGGTCGCCTGGCCCGCGATCGCCGGCCAGAACAACAATATGCACGGCTTCGCTCATGCCGGCAGCGGCTTTTGATAAATGCGAAAACGCTGCGCGACCTGCATACCGATTGATTCCAGCATGGCACGCATACCCTGATTCTGCTCCAGAATCCACGACTGCTCACAAAGCTCCACGCCATCGGCAATCAACGGCCCGCGGGCGGCCTCGAACAGCGCATAACTCACAGCAGCACCGGCCAGCGACTGGTGGTGTCTGCGCACGATCCCCATCAGTGGAATCCGGGCACCACGATTGCGCTTGCGCCAGATCCTCCACAACAGCCGCAGGCCGCCGAACGGCAACAATCGACCGTCGAGACCGGCTGTCAGTTCATTCAGGTCCGGCAGCGCGACGATGAAGCCGGCCGGTTGTTCGTCGAGCCAGGCCAGGTGAACGTAGCCCGGGCGCACCAACATCTTCATCTCGCTCACCATATGCTTAAATTCCGACTCGGTCAACGGCACAAACCCCCAGTTCTGCGACCAGGCATCGTTGAAGATTTCGCGCATTCTGTCAGCCTGGGCTGAAAGATCGGCGCGTTTGACGGTCTCGATCCGAAGGCGTTTCCCCATTCGCTTCAAAAGGCGCGACACGGTCGTCGGTGTTTGATAATCCGGCGTGCCGCGATAGGCAAGCAATTCGACCGCCGACTCGAAACCCAGCTGCTCCAGTCGCTTGGAGTAAAAAGGTGGGTTATAAGGCATCATCATCATCGACGGCACGCTGTAACCGTCAACCAGCAAGCCACACTGCTGGTTAATCGAAAGGTCGAAAGGCCCCTGCAGCACAGTCTTGCCCTTGGTTGTCAGCCAGTCGCCGGCGGTTTGCAGCAAAGCCTCGAACACGGCTGCATCGTCGACCGACTCAAGTTGCCCGAACTGGCCGATATCATCGAAACCGGCTGCGGCATGCAAACCATCGACCTGGGCACTGATTCGGCCAACCGCCTGACCGTCGCGCCAGGCAAGCCACGCGCAGGCGCAGGCGTGTTCGAAAAACGGATGGCGCGGTGCCCACATTTGTCGCAACTGGAGCCTGAGAGGCCGTCGCCAAAATTGTGACTCGGATTGAATGGAGGCCGGCAGTTGGTGAAAGATTGCCCACTGTTGGCGGGTCCTTACCGCAGCGACACGAATTGACAATGTATTTCGACCCGGCATGGTTTATCCTCTTTGCGTGTGGCAAAAATGCGACGAAATGTGGCAAAAATGTTGTGGCTCACACGTTCTGAGGGCTAAAATTAAGAAATTGCTCACAAAAAGAAGCGTTTCCAGATAGTTTCATTCGGTGCGCCGGCGCTTTATAATGCTCGTTTCGATAAACATAAACTTGCGCCGGGAATTTGATCCGGGATTTTACGCGAGATGAAAGAACAACAAGGGAAATTCGGTTTGCCCGTGCCGCTGCCAGCAGCGGTGCACCTGGGTGGGAAATCGGCTTTTGTCGAGCATCTCCGTGCTCTTCTGAAGGATTGCCATGCAAGTGCGGCCTACGCCTCCTCGGATTTCGCCACGTTTCTCGAAGAGGCCGTAGACGGGCTGGACCTGGCGGTCAGCGGCACGATCGACGCCTTCAAACGCCTACCGGCCTCGGAGCAATTGCCAGTAGCGCCTGAATCGGACGAATTGGCGTACCTTCAATACACGTCCGGCAGCACACGTTTTCCGCGTGGGACGATGATCACCCAACGGGCTGTGCTGTCCAACCTGGCCGGCATTCTTCAGTACGGCGTGCAGATTCGCCGCGGTGATCGCTATGTCTCATGGCTGCCGTTTTATCACGATATGGGCCTGGTCGGATTGATTCTCGGGCCCGTGGTTTCACAACTTTCGGTCGACTATCTTGGCACCCGCGACTTCGCGATGCGACCGCGGCTGTGGCTGGAATTAATGTCTCGAAACAAAGCCACGATCTCGTACGCGCCGCCCTTCGGGTTTGCCTTGTGCGCCCGCCGCTTGAGGTCTTCGGACGTTGACAGCTACGACCTGTCCGCCTGGCGGGTTGCCGGCGTCGGTGCCGAAATGATCCGCGCCGGCTGGCTGAACCAGTTTTCCGAAGCGCTTGCGCCGGCCAACTTTTCAAAAACAACCTTTCTGCCATGCTATGGCATGGCCGAATGCTCGTTGGCAGTAAGCTTTGCGCCGCTCGCTCAAGGCCTGGAAGTGGATCGCCTTGATGCCGACATACTGGCCAGCGAGCGCCGTGCCCAGCCGATCGAATCGGACGACAGCGATTGCCGCGTGACCGAATTCGTAAACTGCGGGCGGCCCTTGCCGGACTACGAAGTCGAAATTCGCGATGATGCCGGCGCGGTGCTTCCGGAACGGCGCCTCGGTACAATCTTCCTGCGCGGTCCCAGCGTGATGTCGGGCTACGCCAACAACCCCGGAGCGACCCGGGAAACGCTATCGGACGATGGCTGGCTCGATACCGGTGATATCGGCTATCGCGCCGGCGACTCGCTGTTCATCACTGGTCGAGCCAAGGACCTGCTGATCATCAATGGCCGCAATATCTGGCCGCAGGATCTGGAATACCTGGCCGAGCAGCAGCCTGAAGTGCGGGCTGAAGACGCCTCTGCATTCGCGATCCCGGCCGAAGACGGTACCGAAGTTGCGGTTCTCGTGGTTCAGTGCCGCGAGCAGGACCCATTTCGGCAGGCTCGCCTGGTCGAGCGCCTGAAGCACAAGATCCAGTCGGAATTCGGAATTGCCTGCCTGATCGAACTCGTCCCACTGCATACACTGCCGCGAACCTCCTCCGGCAAACTATCCCGCAGCGGTACCCAGCTCGATTTTCTCAAACGCAACGGGCTGGAGAATTCCGACGTCCTGCCGCGCGAACTGGTCGACCGCACACCGCATACCAAAGCACTCAACGGTTGAGTCAACGCGGTCCGTGGCCGTCGCCGGCAAGGTTCTCCAACCGGCCTCGATCACAGCCGGCGATTGCCGGCTGATTCGTGTCGCGCCCTGAGATGATCGGCCCTTCACCGCTTATCGCGATCACCGGAGCGACCGGTTTTGTCGGAAGGTCTCTGGTCGAGGCGATCCGGCAAAGCCTGCCCGGG
>JAIVHD010000129.1 GCA_020201235.1 Lysobacteraceae bacterium | reverse complement strand
GCCATTGGCGGCGGATCTATCCAGCGAATTTTTATCCCGGCCTTATCCTTTCGCCGAGCTCGGCGTGGCCTATGCCGGTGCCCAGAAAAACCTCGGTGTGGCCGGACTCACCGTAGTCCTGATTCGGCGCGAGCTCCTTAAACGTATACCGAACGACCTGCCGGCTTATTTCGACTATCGGACGTGGGTCGATTCCAACTCCATGAGCAATACCCCGTGCACCTTCGCCTGGTTCGTCGCGGCCGAAACGATCGACTGGATCGAGTCGTTCAGCCAGCCCGGTGAGCACCCGCTGCAAGGCATGGGGCGGCGCAACCAGGCGCGCGCCGAGGTGCTTTACCAGGCCATCGACCAAAGTGATTTTTACGCAAACCCGGTTGTCACCGACGCGCGCTCCATTATGAACGTGCCGTTCGTGATCACCGCCGCTGACAACGAAAGTCTGACCCGGCGCTTTGTGGCCGAGTCCGAACGCGCCGGAATGCCCGGTCTGAAAGGCCACCGCGCCGTCGGTGGTCTGCGCGCCAGCCTGTACAATGCGCTAGATCCCGCGGCAGTGGATGATTTGGTCGGCTTCATGCAGGAATTCGAACGCAACAATGGTTGAGTCCAACAACAAGCCTGGGCTGGACGAAATTCGGCAACGAATCGATAGCCTGGACACCCAGATCCAGAAGCTGATTGACCAGCGCGCCCGGATTGCACTGGAAGTGCGCGCCAGCAAGGGCACGCTTGACGGCGGGGTCGACTATTACCGGCCCGAGCGCGAGGCTCAGGTCCTGCGCGCGGTGATCGAGCGCAATCACGGCCCGTTGAACGACTCGGTCATGCTGCGCCTGTTTCGCGAAATTATGTCGGCCTGCCTGGCCCAGCAAGAGCCGCTTAAGATCGCCTATCTCGGGCCCGAGGGTACCTTCACCCAACAGGCCGTCTATCGCCAGTTTGGCCACTCGGTGCAGGCCATTCCGCAGCGCTCGATTGAGGATGTGTTTCTACAGGTGCAGGGCGGCGAGGTCGACTTCGGCGTCGTGCCGGTCGAGAACTCGACCCAGGGCATGGTCACGCACACGCTGGATATGTTTCTCAACGCCGAGGTCAAGATCTGCGCCGAGGTCGAGTTGCGCATCCACCAGCACCTGCTCACGCAGGCCCGATCACTGGGCGGCATCGAACGTGTCTACGCCCACGCCCAATCGCTGGCCCAATGCAAGCACTGGCTCAAGGCCAACCTTCCGGAAGTCGAAACGATTGCCGTTTCGAGCAATGCCGAGGCCGTGCGCCGCATTCGATCGACACCCGAGGCGGCCGCCATCGCCGGCCGCCACGCCGCCGAGGTCTATAACGTGCCGGTGCTGTTCGGCAACATCGAAGACCACGTCGACAACACCACCCGCTTTCTGGTGCTGGGTCGCAAGCTGCTGGAACCCTCGGGCGACGACAAGACCACGCTGCTGGTCGCCGGGCAGGATGGCCCTGGCGCGCTGTTTCGGCTGCTTGAGCCGCTCGCCCGGCACGGCGTCAACATGAACCGCATCGAATCCCGCCCCAGCCGCCAGGGTCGCTGGGACTACGTCTTTTTCATCGACGTTGACGGTCATTACAGTGACGAAAGCCTCGGCGGCGTGCTCGCCGAACTAGAAGGCGAAGCCCGCATGGTGCGCATCCTCGGTTCGTATCCGCGCGCCGTACTGGGCCGGATGCCGGGGGATCAGCAGGCCTGATTTGGTAACTCTGTCTTATCTACCGGTCAACCACGCGTTATAATACCGGGCTGCCCTGAGGGTCTGGTCGCGGGCCCTCGGATTTTTATTTGAACCGAATCGGGAAATACGATTATGAGCGAAATCTATCAAGTACTGGCCGAACTGCGCGAGGACGTGGGGAAAGGTGCGAGCCGCCGCCTGCGTCACGCGAAAAAAGTTCCGGCCGTCGTCTACGGCGGAACGCGAGCGCCGGTGAGTCTGACGCTGGATCACAACTATATTCTGCACGCCGCCGAGGACGATGCTTTTCACGCATCCATTCTCGAACTAAAAGTCGACGACGGGCGGACCCAGAAAGTGGTCCTGCGTGATTTGCAGCGCCATCCGTACAAGCCGATCATTATGCACGTCGATTTTCAGCGTATCCGCGAAGATCAGGAATTGCGTTTGGATGTGCCGCTGCACTATATCAACGAAGAAATTTCGCCGGCCGGCAAGCAAGGCGGCGTGGTCGTTTCCTACCTCGCCACCGAACTGGAAATTGCGGCACTGCCTAAGAACCTGCGGGAATACATCGAGATCGACCTGGCCAAGCTGGAACCTGGCGATCGCATCATGATGAGCCAGGTTGCGTTGCCGGAAGGCGTTAGCCTGCCGGCGCTGGAACACGGCGATGATTACGATGTCGCCCTGGTCAGCGCGATCTACATTCGCCAGTCCCAGGGTACCGGCGAACTTGCCGCCGAAGCCGATGCGGCCGCCGCAGTTGGTGTTGAGCCGGAACTGGCCGACGAGCAAGAGCCATCCGACGAGGAGTCCGCCGACGAGGAGGGTTCGCTTGGCGAGACCTCGGGCGACAAGCAAAACGCGCCGGACAAGAAGGCTGACGACTAAGCCATGGCTACCGGCAATCCCTGGTTGCTTGCCGGTCTTGGTAATCCCGGTCCAAAGTACGAAAGAACCCGGCATAACGCCGGGTTCTGGTTTCTGGAAGCGCTGGCGCGCCGTGCTGAAAGCGCGCTGAACAACGAACGTAAATTGCACGGCCGGGCCTGCCGGGCTCGTATTGACGGCGTCGATGTAGTCCTGCTGGCACCGGAAACCTTCATGAACGACTCCGGCCGGTCGTTACGGGCGGCGACCGATTTCTACCGCATCCCGGTCGAAAACGTGCTCGTCGCGCACGATGAGCTTGACTTGCCGCCAGGCACTATTCGTCTGAAGCAAGGTGGAGGGCACGGCGGCCATAATGGCTTGAGAAGCGCATTCAGCCATCTAGGCTCGCCTGATTTCTGGCGCTTGCGCGTCGGCATAGGGCATCCCGGCCAGGCCGCCCAGGTCACGCCCTGGGTACTCAGCCGAGCCGGTGCCGAGGAGCAGCCGAGAACTACCCGTTCTGCACCATCGAGCCGAACGTCGGCATGGTTCCGGTACCCGACCCGAGGTTGGACCAACTGGCCGCCATCGTCAAGCCTGAAAAGCTCATCCCGACGACCATGCAGTTCGTCGACATCGCCGGTCTGGTGGCCGGCGCATCGCGCGGCGAAGGCCTGGGCAACAAGTTTCTGGCGCATATTCGCGAAACCGACGCAATCGCTCACATCGTGCGCTGCTTTGAAGACGACGACGTCACTCATGTCGCCGGCAAGGTCGACCCCATCTCCGATATCGAAACCATCGATACCGAACTCACGCTGGCCGATCTGGAAACGGCCGAAAAAGCCCTGCACCGGATTGCCAAGCAGAGCCGCTCCGGCGACAAGGAGGCCGCCAGGCTTGGCGCGCTGCTGGAGCGCGTCGTCGCCCACCTCGGCCAGGGCCAGCCGCTGCGCTCGCTGTCGCTGGATGCCGAGGACCGTGGTGTGCTTTTGGGCTGGCAGTTCATCACCGCCAAACCCGTACTTTACGTGGCCAATGTCGACGACACCAGCCAAACCGATAATCCAATGGTTCAAAAGGTGGTCGAACATGCGGCCGGCGAAAACGCCGTAGTCGTGGTTGTCTCGGCCGCGATGGAGGCCGAGCTGGTTCAGCTTGAACCGGACGAGCAGGCCGAATTCCTGGCCGACCTCGGCGAGACCGAGCCGGGCTTGAATCGGCTAATCCGGGCCGGCTACGAGCTGCTGAACCTGCTCACGTTCTTTACCGCCGGGCCGAAGGAAGTGCGCGCCTGGACCGTTCGCCGCGGGGCCACCGCGCCAGAAGCCGCCGGCCGCATCCACACGGACTTCCAAAAAGGCTTCATCCGCGCCGAAGTCACCGCGTTTGGGGACTACATTGCCTGCCACGGCGAAACGGGAGCCAAAGCTGCGGGAAAGTTGCGTCTGGAAGGCAAGGAATACACCGTCCACGAAGGCGACGTGGTGCACTTCCGGTTTAATGTCTAGGAGCCTGTCGGATTTAACCGATCGTAGCGAGGGAAAGTCCGGTTGGAGCCAGATTTTTCGATCTTTTGAGGCGAATAGTGGGCCTATTTAACGAAAAAGAGCGGGAAATCTGGCCCAA
>JAIVHD010000128.1 GCA_020201235.1 Lysobacteraceae bacterium | reverse complement strand
GTATTGCCAGATTCACGCCGCGCTCGAACTGGCGCGCCGACACTTGAAGGCCCGGCTTAACCGCGGCGAAGCGCTGACCAGCCCGGAAGCCACCCGCCGATTTTTACAAGCCGAGCTGCGCCACCGCCCGCACGAAGTGTTTTGCGCGTTGATGCTCGACACCCGCCATCGCGTGATCGCCTTCGAAACCCTGTTCACCGGTACGATCGATGCGGCCCACGTGCATCCGCGCGTGGTCGTCGAAAAGGCACTGAAGCGTCAGGCCGCGGCCATGATTGTGGCCCACAACCATCCGTCCGGCGTGGCCGAACCCAGCCAGGCCGACCTCGCCATCACGCGGCGGCTTCGCGATGCGCTGGGGCTGGTCGACATCCGGCTGCTGGATCACTTCATCGTCGGCGATGGCGAGGTGGTTTCGCTGGCCGAGAGGGGGCTGGTTTGAGCGGATCGTCGTTGGGTCGTTTGTCCAGTGGCTGGCAAAAATGCCCAGCTTCAGGGCGAAACCCGGGGTGAAATATCCACATCGGTATGGCTGTGCAATCGCAAAAGCAGGGTTTCGGGAGCGGCCGCCGATTGAGCTTTCCAGACCTCTTGAGCCCCGCCGTTCCCTTTCCAAAGCTTCGGGCAATAAAAAACGCCGGGCCGGGCCCGGCGTCTGGAAGGTGGTGCAGTCCGGCAAATGCCGGGAAGCGAGCGTGTGGCTGGCGGAGGTCGCCAGCGTTCAGGAACTGCGGTGCACATCGGCTTGCATGCGGATAACGATCGCCGTCGTCCGCCGCCAGGCACGCGCGCTGCCGCCCCGGGGCTGCGTCTACCCCGGCGTTGCATACAGTTGATGCGACGTTGGGGTCTACTTGATCTTGGCTTCCTTGTACATCACATGCTTGCGCACGACCGGATCGTACTTGCTGAATTCGAGCTTGTGAGGCGTGTTCTTTTTCGACTTGTTGGTCGTGTAGTAGTGGCCCGTCCCGGCGGAGGAGACGAGCTTGATTTTGTCGCGGGCGCTACCTGCCATGACTTGATGCTCCTGTTAAGTGCTGGCCTGAACGCTGATGCGAATCATCGGCCGATGTTGAACCTAGACGCGCTGACCTGCCGTGCGCAGATCGGATAAAACGACATCAATGCCTTTCTTGTCAATAATGCGCAAACCCTTGGTCGAGATGCGCAGCTTGACCCAGCGATTTTCACTTTCGACCCAGAAACGATGGCTGTGCAGATTGGGCAGCGAACGTTTACGGGTGCGATTGTTTGCGTGGGAAACGTTGTTCCCGACCAGCGGGCGCTTACCGGTTACCTGGCAGACTCTCGACATAACGGCAATTCCAGTTCAATGTGGTTGAAGAAATCGGCCGATCGCCGGCCATTCGAAATCAAGCCGTACTTTATAGCCTAAAATCGCCTGAAATGCAAGACCTTGTGTTCGATTGATCACACCCGGACACGCGGCGGACGCGCCCGGCCTGCGGACCGCAATGCCCGTAAGCCCGCCTTAATCAGCTCCCGGCGGTCGCGACCAGCAATCGCTCAAGGTCCTGTCGCATCTGCTCGACGCTCAGGCTGTCAAGTAGCATCAGCCGCGACTTGTGCTGCCGGTCGAACACGAAGATGGCCGAACTGTGGCTGACCTCGTAATGGCCTTCCGCATCCGGCTCCTCGTATCCGTAGGTAATTCGATAACGACGCGTAATTTGGCGGAGCTGGCGCTGCGAGCCGGTCATCTGCTCGGTCACCGCCTGGCCGTTCTCGTCGATCAATTCGAATTCCAGCTCCGGCATCAGGCCGGAAATGTCCTTGCCGTGCCAGCGGTCATCTGCGCACCCGGCCAGCAACATCAGCGCGGCCAGCCCCAGCAGCGCCGCGCAAGAGCGACACCGGTCGCAAAAGTATCCGCCGCTCATTGCGAAGCCACCGGAACCACGGTAAACGGCACGACCTGATCTCGCGCTGACGAAGTCGAGCCCAGGGTCTCGAAACTCAGCACGATATCGACCTGATCGCCGATTTTCAGCTCACTTGTCCGATCCATCAGCATCAAGTGCAGGCCCCGCGGCTTGAATTCAAGCGTCTCTCCGGAGTTGATGGACACGCCGTCGCGTTGATGCTGCATGCGGGCGCGACCTTCACCGACCCGGGTGCGGTGAATCATCACGCGCCCAAAAGCCTCGGAATCGGCATCGATCAGCCGCCACGGCTGTTCGGTCCGGTTATGGATTTTCATGTAGCCGGCCATCGGCCGATCACCGGGCAGCATGCGAACCCGGGCATTCTCAACGACCAGGCCCACGCCACCTTCAGCCGAAGGCTTGACCATGCCAACCCACCAGACCGCACCGGCCAGCAACAGCAACAAAGCGATGACGCCACTGAGTATCTTCATTTTCCACCTTGCAGAGTCGCGGTGTTCAAAAATATCGACGAAACTATCACCGGACGCGGGCCGGCGGGTTTTTCGCCCTGTGAATAAAGCCAGAATCGAAGCACGATTAACGCGCCGACCACACTCATCATCGCGGCCGGAATCCAGGTGATCAGGCCGCCCAGGTGCTGGTCGGTCAACGGCGAAATTGGCCAGGCTCGTCCGCAGACCGCGTAGACGTCGAACCAGACCCGATCGCTGAAGGTGATGCTGGCACCGATGATGATCTGCGGCACCATCACCGCAAACAGCAACAGAATACGCGTGCCAAAGCCCAGCCGCGGCGTGATGCCCGGCCGGCCGCGGTCGAACATCAGCCACCAAAACAACAGACCGTCGAGCGCCATGGTCCAGTTCATCAGCCAATACAGGTCGGCGCTGAGCATCGCATCAAAATGAATCTCCGGGGTCAGCCAGAACGCGATCAGGCCCACAAACAGCACGCAGGCGATCAACGGCTGCTGCACGCTCCGGTAGATTCCGAGCCAGGCCGCACGCAGCACGCGCCGCTCGGCAAACCACTGCCTCACCGGCTCGGGCAGGCCGCGCGCTAACACCGGTGCTGGCATGGCGAGCGCGATCAGGAACGGTGCCAGGTGGTGCAGCACCAGGTGTTGGCCGCGATGCACGAAGAACATGTATTGCGACCAGTAATCGAAATACGTCTGCGTGACCAGGTACATCAACAACACACCAATCACGAATGCCAGCACCGGGCCGACACCGGGCATTTGGTCCGGCCGGCTGCGGCGCAGCCCGTTCCAGTACAGTAAAAGCACGCACCAGACCGTCAGCTGGACCAGCCAACTGAACTCCCAGGGTACAAAAAAGGCAAAAAAGTCGGTCATCGGCGCGCGTTCAGATCATTCGCCTGGCATTTTACCCGCCTATCCGTTAACAACGCCTTATTCACCACCCCGCCCTCACGAGGTGCCGCCAAGTGCCGTGTGGCTAGGACGTTTCGCGACCGAACGCCCCGGAAGCGTACTCGCCTGTCCGGTGGCGATCCGAGGCCAAAATCGAAACAACGATGGCGATTGGGAAGTCGATCGCGGCGCGATGCCGCTTCCGCGCGGGCGCTTGCTACAATCCGGGCACTCGTTTGGAGGCTTTTTCCATGGTTGTGAACTGGTTTTACCGCGTCTCGGCACGCTTGTTCGGGCTGCGGGATTTACCCGGTCTGCTCGCTTGCAAGCGCTGACGCGCGTCGGCGTCGATACCGGTGGCACGTTTACCGATTTCGTCGCCCTCATTGATGGCCGCCTGCACACCGCAAAGGTGCTCTCCACTCCGGACGACCCGGCACGGGCCATCCTTGATGGCCTCAAAAAGCTGGGTCTTGAATCGGACACCGTCGACCTGGTCCACGGCACCACCGTCGGCACCAATGCGGTGCTTGAGGATCAGGGTGCGCGCGTCGCGTTTATTACCTCGACCGGCTTCGCCGATATGCTGGGCCTGGGCCGGCAGAATCGCGACCGGCTGTACAGCCTGGAGCAGGCGCGGGTAGCCGACCCGGTGCCGGCTGACCTTTGTCTTGAAATCGATGCCCGGGTTGCCGCCGACGGCCAGCTGCTGGCCGATCCGGACGAGGCATCACTGGCGGATCTGCGTCGGCGGGTCGAGCAGCTGGCACCGGAGGCGATCGCCGTGAACCTGTTGTTCTCGTGGCTGCGGCCAGAACTCGAGCGACGGATCCGCGACGCGCTGCCGTCTTCGTTGCCGATTTCGCTTTCTTCCGAAGTGCTGCCCGAAATCCGCGAATACGAACGCGGAATCGCGACCTGGTTAAATGCCGCAATCGGACCCCGGCTATCGGGTTATCTCGACCGCCTCGGGCAGGCGCTGGCCGGCGGCAAGCTGGCCATCATGCAATCCAGCGGCCTGACGGTTTCGGCCGACCAGGCCGGTCGGCGTGCCGTCCATTTGCTGCTTTCGGGCCCGGCCGGCGGGCTTGCCGCAGCGGCCCACATCGGTCGCGAAATCGAGGCTTCGCGATTGCTGACCTTCGATATGGGCGGCACGTCAACCGATGTTGCGCTGCTTGACGGCAAACCTTCGTTGACCCGCGAGGGTCGCATCGGGCGCTATCCGGTGGCCGTGCCCATGGTCGATATGCACACCATCGGCGCTGGCGGTGGATCGATCGTGCGGGTCGACGCGGGTGGCTTGCTGCAGGTCGGGCCGCGTTCGGCCGGTGCCGATCCCGGGCCGATCTGCTACGGCCGCGGCGGCAGCGGCATCACCGTGACCGACGCCAACCTGGTGCTCGGACGATTGCCGCGCGAGACCCGGCTGGGCGGCAGCCATGGCCTCGACTACAGTGCGGCCGAGGCGGCCCTGGGCGAACTGGCCGAAAAACTCGGACTCGACCGGCACGAAACCGCCCGCGGCATTATTCGAATTGCCAATGAGCACATGAGCCGGGCCCTGCGTGTGATGTCGGCCGAGCGCGGCGTCGATCCCAAGTCCAGCGTGCTAATGAGTTTCGGCGGTGCCGGCGGACTGCATGTGTGCGAGTTGGCCGAAAGCCTGGGCATGAGTGCCGCGGTCGTGCCGGCACGCGCCGGGGGGTT
>JAIVHD010000127.1 GCA_020201235.1 Lysobacteraceae bacterium | reverse complement strand
GTGGTGAATAAGCCGGGATAAAAGCAGCGAAACCTCAAAACCACGGATCGGCTCATCCGAGTGGCATCGGGACGATCTGCATGAACGCCGAACGCTTCCTCGACGCCAACGTCCTTACCCGCCGAATCGCACGGGGACGGGCTCCGCGCAAAGCACGAAATAGCGCCCGGACACAAGCGCAGCAAACAAACCCGGGGTTTGGAATATCCGCTACCGCGCGATCGCTTGATACACCTCCTCGGCGATGGCCTCCGGCGATGCGCTGTCGCTGTTGGCCAATATAACGATCCCGATACCTCGCGCGGGTTCCAGCAGCAAATGGGATCGATAGGCTGCGAACCAGCCGCCGTGGCGGGCGACGGGTCGGCCATTGATCGACTCCATGCGAAGGCCGAGACCACGGTTCGACGCGACCGGTTTGAACATTCGGGTTCGCATTTCTCCTGACAGGACATCCTCGCCGCCTTGACCGAGCAGGAACAGTAGCAGTCGGCCCATGTCGCTGGCGGTCGAATACGCGCCAAAGGCAGGACTCATCGCGTTGGCGTCGTGATAGATGCGCAGGTGGCGCCCGGCGATCTTGGCTCCGACGCCGGCGAACGGCCGGTTCGAATTCGGAATCAACTGCCCCGGCGGGGAATACGCGCTTGCGACCCCCGGCGCCGGGCCGCGGGCCCCGGAGTCGTGCATTGCCAGCGGTTCAAGCACCCGGGTACGCAATAAGGCCTCAAAATCCCGGTTGGCGCGCTCGGCGATCAGGCCGCCGAGCGCCGCAAAGCCGATGTTGGAATAGCGGGTGCGACGGCCCGGTTCGAAGTCCAGTGGCGCGCGTGCAACGTAGGCGGCAAGCGTCGGCACATCCGGAAAGCCGCCGCTGAACCAGTAGTCAAAGTTGCCTTCGCGCGGCAATCCGGACTGATGGGTGATCAGTTGAAGCATGGTGATCGGCGGCTGCCGGTCCAGCATATCGGTCAGCGCCAGCGCACTGCGCTCAACCTGCCGCAGCGCAAGCACTGCGGTCAGGATCTTGCTCAGCGAACCGATGTACATCACCGTGCGGTCGGTCATTGGCCGAGCGGTTTTGATATCGGCAAGGCCGCGGCCGGCAGAATAGATCACTTGATGATCATCAATGACAACGGCGCTGACGCCCGGGATCGATTGCCGGCGCAATGCGTCGTCGATCATGCTGTCGATGTCGGCGGCTACCGCCTTGTTTATCGGCAGCACAACGAGCAATCCAGTCAAAACCGCAAACATCCGTAAATGCGTGAACCGCATGAAAACCCCTGCAACAAAAACACAAATCCATGATCCCACAACAGCAATCGTAAGCCCGCCTGCTTCACCACCCACCTTTATCACGAGGTTCCGCCAGATGCCGTGGCTGGGGCGTTTTGCGACGATACGCACCGGCGGCGTACTTACCCCCAACGTTGCATCAATTTTCAGGCCGGAACCGCTACGCTGCCCGGTATAACCGCCTTTGGGCGGTCTGTCCTCACGTAGAGTGAAGCTACGCTCCGGGTGGCAACACTCCGTGCAGCCTGCGGAAATACGACTCTCCATACTTCCAGCTCCGAAAATTGATGCAACGTTGGGGTTACCTGTCCGGTAAAGGGTGCGTGACCGAGCGAGATGCCGCGGACGCGGGGCATGGCGGTGCCCCGATAGGAGGGGTGGTGAATACGCCGGGATCAGACATCTCCGTCTCCGTTGCCCTGCTGGACCGTAACCGGGGTGCGCATGATCACTTCGCGATGCGGGAACGGGATATCAATGCCGTTTTCCTTGAAGGTATCCCAAAGCGCGAGCAGCACCTTGCCACGGATATTCGTCAATCCGCGCTGCGGGTCATCGATCCAGAAGCGCAGCAGGAAGTTGATTGAACTTTCTCCAAACTCGGTCATCCAGCAGACCGGCTGATTGTATACCGAGGCGACCCGGTCGACGCCTGCGGCGGCTTCCTTGGCGAGCCTGATCACCTCGTGCGGATCGGAGCTGTAGGACACACCGAATGGCACGTCCAGTCGAACGTACTTGTTTGAGAACGACCAGTTCACGACCTGCGTGGTGATGAAGTCTTCATTCGGAATCAGATACTCGCGCCCATCACGAGTGATTACCGAGACAAAACGCGCCCGCAGCTCACGCACCCAACCGAACGTGTCGCCGAGCGTAATGGTGTCGCCGGGCTTGATCGACTGATCCATCAGGATGATGATGCCGGAAATGAAATTCGACACGACTTTTTGCAATCCAAAACCGATGCCGACGCCGATCGCACCGGACAGCACGGTCAGCGCGGTCAGATTGAGGTCCAGAATCTGCATCCCAAAGAAAATAGCGAAGACCATCAGCGAGATACGCGTGATCTTGCCCAGCAGCACCCGAAGCGACGGGGTCAGGTCTTCGGCCGTCTGTATGCGGGAGTCCAAAAAATTGCCCAGCTTCAGCGAGGCCCAAAGCAGAATGCCGACGCCAATCAGCGACGTCACCATCGTCCACATCGAAATTTCCACAACCGGGATCAGCGCGCTATCGAGGATTGCCCGGATGTCATCGGTGATCCCAAGCAGCGCTGCGGCCACGTAGACCCAGGCAAGCAGCGCAAACAATTTTGCAAAGGTCTTGCGGCGAATGATGCGTGAAACAGCTGAAATAATGAGCCAGGCTGTAGAAAGCAGCATCGCGCCGTAAATCAGCTTGATGCTCTCGGGCCAGCCGGCGACGCGGGCGGCAACGTAGGCGATGCCGAGAAAAAGTGCGATGAAGAACCATTGCAGGCGGCGCAGGAACGCCACGATCACGCGCAGCAGGCCAGGCATGCCGCGGATGCGCCGGACCACCTCCTCGATCTTCTTCTCGATCAGGCTGGATAAAAACCAGGCAGGAACGACGGCGACGACGATGATTGCCAGCTGGAAGAGCGTTTCCGGCGAGCTCAAGTACCCAAGTGACAGCTCATAGAGCGCCCTCAACTGCTCAACCAAACGATTGACGCTCTGTTCGTCCAATGGTGAAAACCTACGACTGCGGGTCAATTGCTGAAACTATACCCTAACCCCAACGCTTGCAACTGAAAGCTCGCCGAAATGCGGCTACACTACGGCTTCTGACCCGAAAATGAATGCAACGTTGGGGTGAATAAGTCGGGTCCAACAGGGAGACAAACTATTAAAACAGCAATCTTGTGGCTGCTCGCGATTGGATCGATGATGAGTCAGGCCCACGCGATCGAGCCCGAACTTGTTGCGCGACAGGCGTTGCAGGCACAGGC
>JAIVHD010000356.1 GCA_020201235.1 Lysobacteraceae bacterium | reverse complement strand
GCCCTGGCCGACGGCCGAAATTACAACGCCGTGCTTCGCTTGCCGGATTCGGCGGCCGCAGTTGGCTCCCGTATTCGCGATCAACTGCGGCAGCATTATTTCGGCACGGACCTGGCCGACAGCATGGCCAGTGCGAATTTCGGAATCACATCGCTGGCCGCACTTTACCGCGCGCCGTTGCGCGAACTGCTGGCCTTGTTCATGGCCTGCGCGTTGTGCGTGCTGTTGCTGGCATCGGTCAATGTGGTCAACCTGATGCTGTTGCGAATGATTCGATTGCGCCGTTCCCGGGCCATTCGCAGCGCGCTCGGCGGCAGCCGGTTGCGGCTGGTGGTCCCGGCGGTTGCCGAGGGGATCCTGATCGGGCTGCTGAGCTCGATCGCCGGCCTGTTTCTCGCCTGGCTGACCACGGGTATCTGGCGCAATCTGGTGCCACCGGCCTGGCAGGAGTTCTTGATGGCCGATTCATTCGGCGGCTGGACCGTGACCTTTGCGCTTCTGGCCGGACTCTTGCCCGCAATGATTGCCGCGCTGTTCGGCGCCTGGCGCGATCGGCGCGGCGCGGCCGGTGTGCGATTGAATGCTGAAGCACGCTCGGGCACTTCGGTGGGCGTGGGCAAATTGACCCGGGGGCTGGTGGTCGTGCAGATCACGATCGGCGTCTTCCTGCTGGTCATCGCCAGCGCGTTCCTGCGCTCGCTGGAGCAGGCCTCGCATGTCGACCCGGGTTTTGTCACCGAGCAGGCCTGGAGTTTCGAGGTCAAGCCGCCCGACCCCAGCCAACTGGAAGCCGGGGCAATGATCGAGCGCGCCGAACGCCTGCTGGCCCGATTGCGCGAGTTGCCCAGGGTCGAGGCGGCGACCTATGGAACCAACATGCCGATCGGTGAACCGCTCAACTACGCGTTCCAGCGCCCCGGCGGAGAGGTCTTCAGCGTGGAGTTCCGGGCCGTTGATTCGTCGTATTTCGATGCCCTCGACATTCTACTGCTGGCCGGCCGGCTGCCAGAGGCCGGTGATCGCGCCGGTGCCGAGCCGGTTGCCTTCGTCAATCGGGCATTTGTCGAGCGGCGCTTTGAAAGCAGTGGCGATGCCGAATCCGATGCAATGCCCGTGGGCGAGCGGTTGGCCATGCCGCTACCCGACGGCTCGGTCCTCGAACTGCGTATCGCCGGCGTGGTGCAGGACACCCGCCAGTTCGGGCCGGCGCAGCCGGCCCCGGAAATCGTCTATCTGCCGATGGCACAGCTTCCGACGCAGATGGTCGATCTGCTGCGTCAGTTCGTCCCGTTGCGCTACGCATTCGTCGCCCGGTCGGACGCCTCATCGATGGTCGACGTGTTGGATTCGGCGGTCGGTGCCGAGTTTCCCGAACAGCCGGGCGTTGAGCTCAGGGCGTTTTCCGACCTGCTGGACGACAGCACTCGCCAGACCCGGCTGATTCTGGCTCTGGTAGCAGTCTTTGCCGGGTTGGCGCTGAGCCTTTCGACGATCGGTATGTATTCCGTGGTTGCCGTGGCCGCGCAGGCACGCACGCGCGAGTTCGCGATCCGCGCCGCACTCGGCGCGACGTTTGCGCGTCTGGCCGCGAAAATCATGTCTATCGGCCTATTGCAGGGGGCCATGGGGCTTCTGGCGGGATTCACGCTGGCGGCACTGGCCGCCGGCGTCATCAGTTCGCTGGTGCCCGGGATCAGCATCGGCGATCCGGTCATTCTGCTTCCGGTCGCGCTGCTGACTTTTGCCAGCGCGATCATTGCCAGCCTCGTGCCCGCCCGACGACTCGGTGGTGTGCGCATTTCACGCGAGCTGAGTTCAGAGTAATGGTGGTATCCGGAATGAATTCGGGCTTGAAGTTTTCCGTGGCGGTCGCGCTGGTCTGGCTGGTCTCCATCGGTGTCGAAGCGAATGCGCAGTGGCAGGAGCGCGAGGACTGGGCGGCGACTTTCGAGCAGGCTGGCGTGGCCGGCACGATCGCCGTGCTTGATCTTCGCGGCGGCAAGGTTCATCGCATTGTGTACAACGCCGAGCGCGCACAACAGCGCTTCAGCCCGGCCTCGACGTTCAAGGTGCCACACGCGCTGTTTGCACTCGACGCCGGCATCGTGCGCGACGAGTTTCAGGTGTTCGAATGGGACGGCGAGAAACGCTGGCTGGATGCCTGGAACAGGGACCAGGACCTGCGCTCGTCGATGCGTAATTCGGTGGTCTGGGTGTATCAGAAGTTTGCCCGTGAGATCGGCGAGGCGCGCGAGCGCGAGTATCTGAAGAAGATCGACTACGGCAATGCCGATCCGTCCGGGGGCATCGAGCGATTCTGGATTGAAGGTGATCTGGAGATCTCGGCGATCGAGCAGGTCGAGTTCCTGCGCAGGCTTTATTACAACGAACTGCCGTTTGCGGTCGAGCATCAGCGTCTGGTCAAGGACCTCATGCTCAACGAGGCCGGAAACGAGTGGACGTGCGAATGGATTTTGCGCGCCAAGACCGGTTGGAGTAGCAGTTCCGATCCCGGAATCGGCTGGTGGGTCGGCTGGGTGGAATGGCCCGAGGGGCCGGTGTTTTTCGCGTTAAATATCGATATGCCGAATGGCATCGATGACACTGCTAAACGCAAGTTGATCACCCGCGACGTGCTGCGCTCGCTCGGCGCGTTGCCCAAATCTGACCAGGAGAAACACCAATGACGTTCAGTTTCGCAGTTGAGTTTCGTGCCGCGCTGCGGCGCGTCCTGCGTACGCCTGCATTCTCGCTGGGTGTAATCGCGCTGCTGGCCGTCAGTATCGGCGGGGTGGCGGCGATTGCGACGGCCGGTTACAGCCTGTTCGCACAGCCACTGCCTTACCACCAGCCCGAACGGCTGGTGACGCTGCGCATATTCTCGAAGCGCTTCGGAGCAGATTTGGGTCTGTCTGCGGCACTGGTCAATGAGCTCAACGTGTCCGGTGAATTCGGCCGCATCGGGTTGGTCGACGCTGCGTTTGATCTTGAGCTTGAATCGGGCGAGCGATTGCGTGCCGCCCGTCTCGATCAGCATGCGCTGGGTGTGCTCGGTCTGGCACCCGTGGTCGGGCGTCTGTTCACAGAAGACGACGTACTCCCCGGGGCAGAAGCGGTGGCTCTGGTCAGCGAGCGCCAGGCCGATTTGAGTTTCGGTGCTGCCAATTTGGCGGTTGGCGCGTTACTTGAAACCGACACCGGTGGCGTTCGAATCGTTGGCGTGGTGCCGGATGCCTTCGCGATGCCGGAAAGCGACGTCGGAATCTGGCTGCCGATGGTGCTGGGA
>JAIVHD010000126.1 GCA_020201235.1 Lysobacteraceae bacterium | reverse complement strand
CACCGAGTTCCTGGCCAAACGTGACCGGCATGGCGTCCATCAAATGGGTCCGCCCGGTCTTGACCACGTCGGCAAGCGATTGCGCCTTGTCGTCGATGGCCTTTTCCAGATACCGAAGCGCCGGCAGCAATTCATCGCGGACACCCAGACAGGCCGAGACCTGGATGGTGGTCGGAATCACGTCGTTCGAGCTTTGCGACATATTGACGTGATCGTTGGGATGAATGCCGTCATGCCCTGCCCTGGCCGCGAGATGGGCGATAACCTCGTTGGCATTCATGTTGGAGCTGGTGCCGGAGCCGGTCTGGAAAACATCGATCGGGAACTGATCGAGGACCTCGCCATCGATGACTCTTTCGGCAGCCTCGACGATTGCATCGGCGACCGCGTCATCCATCAGACCAAGCGCTTGATTGGCGCGCGCGCAGGCGGCCTTGACCCGGCCCAACGAACGGATGAAGGCTTCCGGCATCGGCTGTCCGGAGATCGGAAAATTATTGACCGCGCGCTGCGTCTGTGCGCCCCAAAGAGCATCGGCGGGCACTTCGAGCTCACCCATGCTGTCGGCTTCAATGCGTGTCTTTGTCATGGAATCGGTTTATTTGAATCAGGGCTCGAATTATAGACCGTCGCAGCGCAGCAATCTCGGTCATGCGCCAGGCACTGGCGAAGCCGGTCGGCCCAGGCGTTCGATTCATTCCATCAGATCGACATCGCCGTAACGGCTGTCGTAATCGCGAAACCGAAGATACTCACCCTCGAAACGCAGCATGAATTCACCGGTCGCGCCGTTACGATGCTTGCCGATGATGATCTCGGCCTTGCCCTTGTCGGGCGAATCTTCGTTGTAGACTTCATCACGATAAATGAACAGGATCATGTCGGCGTCCTGCTCGATCGAACCGGATTCGCGCAGATCGGCCATTACAGGGCGCTTGTTCGGGCGTTGCTCCAGCGCACGGTTGAGCTGCGACAGGGCAATCACCGGGACTTTGAGCTCCTTAGCCAGAGCCTTGAGTCCACGCGAAATCTCGCCAATCTGCGTGGCCCGGTTTTCGCTGTTGCCGGGCACCTGCATCAACTGAAGGTAGTCAACCAAGATCAGACCGATATCGTGCTCGCGCTTCATCCTGCGGGCCCGGGCACGCAGCTCGTTCGGCGACAGCGAAGGCGTTTCATCGATAAAGATGTTGGTCGTTCTCAACATCGTGATCGCCGATTGCAGGTTGATGTAATCCTGGGTATCGAGATTGCCGGTCCGAAGCTTGCTCTGGTTGATTTGGCCAAACGAGGAAAACATTCATCGCAAAACTGGTTTTGCCCATGGCCGGCCGACCGGCAACGATGATCAGGTCGGTCGGCTGCAGGCCGGCGGTGCGCCGGTCGAGCTCGGCAAAACCCGACGTTACGCCGGTAATTTCGCTATCGCTACCCTGGAGCTCGTTGAGCAAATCGAAGGCCCGCGCCATAACATCGCGCACGTGCTCGTAGCCATTGCCGACACGCATGCCCTGCTCGGCGATCGCGTACATCTTGCGCTCGGCCGCTTCAAGCAGCTCTTTGCTCGAGACCCCGGACGGGTTGAGTGCCGAATCCGCGATCTGGGTCCCGATTTCGATCAGCTGGCGCAGGATCGACTTTTCCCGCACAATTTCGGAGTAGCCGAGGATGTTGGCCGTGCCCGGCGTGTCGTTGGCCAGCATGGTCAGGTAGGCACCGCCGTCGACCCGGTCCATCAAATTGTGACTGGCAAACCAGTCGGCGACGGTTACCGCATCCGAGGGCTGGCCCTGCGCTTTCAAATCGCCGACGGCCCGAAAGACCAGGCGGTGCGTCTCGCGATAAAAATCGTTCTCCGATATACGATCGGAGATCTTGTCCCAAGCGTTTTCCGAGAGCATCAGGGCACCGAGCAGGCTTTGCTCGGCTTCGATCGAATTCGGCGGCTGGCGAGGCGGGCTGTTGTGCCCCGGCGAAAGCATTGTCGACAATGGAGGAGGCACCAATCGGCGGAAGTTAAAAACGCTATCTTAACCCCAACGTTGCATGCGTTTTCGGGCTGGTATCGCGACGTTGCCGGGTATCGCCGTACTATTGGAGCCTGAACTCGCGCTGCCGACCCGCAGGGCAGGTGCGGCAGCCGCGATTTTAGCCTTGCTGTTCGATCACCTCGACCTTGACTTCCGTGATCACATCGGCGTACAGGATCAGACCGACCGTATACTCACCGACTTCCCGGATCGGGCCTTCCGGCTGATCGACTTCGACCTTCTCGATCGGATATCCCATCTCGGTCAGTTTCTCGGCGATTTCGCGCGCACTGATCGAGCCGTACAGCCGACCCTCGGGTGACACGTTGACCTCGAACACCACCTTTTCCAGAGCATCGATCGCTTCGCGCCGGGCCTCGGCGGCCGCCAGCCGTTCAGACGCCTGGTGCTGAAGCTGGTCACGCTCGGACTCGAACTTGGCCAGGTTCTCACGGGTTGCCGGAATCGCCTTGCCGCGCGGCAAAAGAAAATTACGGCCATAACCCGACTTGACCGTGACGGTATCGCCAAGATTCCCCAAGTTGTGCACTTTTTCAAGCAGAATCAATTGCATGACAGGCCTCAGTGATTGTCGGTGTAGGGCAGCAACGCGAGGAATCGCGCGCGCTTGACGGCGGTCGATAGCTGCCGCTGGTACCGTGCCTTGGTGCCGGTTATACGGCTCGGGATAATTTTGCCGCTCTCACCGACGAAATCCTTCAACAAGTCGACATCCTTGTAATCGACTTCGGTTATTCCCTCGACCGTAAAACGGCAATACTTGCGACGTCTGAAAAACTTGGCCATTATTCTCAAGCCTCCTTGGGTTCGTTGTCGGTTTCGCCGTCATCGTCGTCATCGCTGTCATCGTCGTCGGCCTGATCCTCTTCGGTATCATCGCTTGACGATTCGGCGTGCTGGCGTCCGCGCCGCGATTCGCGCTCGTCTTTCTCTTCTTTGCGCTTGAGCATGATCGACGGTTCGGTGATCGCCTCGTCGCGACGCACGGTCAAGTGACGCAGGATGGCATCGTTAAACCGGAAAATGCTTTCCAGTTCGTCCAGCGTCTCGGCGTCACATTCGACGTTAATCATCAGGTAGTGCGCTTTGTGCAGCTTGGCAATGGTGTAGGCCAGTTGCAGCCGGCCCCAATCTTCCGAGCGATGGACCTTGCCGCCCTTGGATTCGACCAGCGACCGGTAGCGTTCCAGCATGCCGGGAACCTGTTCGCTCTGGTCAGGATGGACCAGAAACACGATTTCATAGTGCCTCAAGTTGACGTTCTCCTTGTGGATAAACCGGCTCATTTTCAGCCGGGAAAAGCCCCCGGTCGACCGTAGAGGACGCCGTGGAGCAAGGCCCGAAAATCGGGTAGCTGGGCAGTATAACCGGAATGCAGCGCCATGACAAGATCATGCCGGCGCGGATTCTTTCAGCCGCGGGCGCCTGCCGACGAGCGGGTCATCGACCGGTCGGGCTGAGCGCCAGGCCGACTTGCAGACCCGACAGCGCGATTCCAATCCGGGTCGCGCCGAGATCGGTCCAGGCCTGCCCCAGCAGCGTACCGGTTTCGAGATCGAATGCGCGCAGACGCAATACCGGCGGCTCGTCGCGGCGGGCCCGGTAGGGCGCTAAATCCAGCGCGATACCCATCGACATGCCGGCCGCATCATCGGGTCGGAGTTCCCCGCCGTCCGAATCCAGTTCGATAGGATGATTGATCCGCCATGGGCCTTCGTCGGTTTCGCGCACGCCGATCCAGCCACGAAACGAATGCACGCGCTCGAGTTCTAGAATTTGATCCGGCAGCATGGATCGACCCGAATCCGAATCGAGCACACGATCGCCAATAACCATGGTCTGACCATCGTGGGCAATTTCCTTGACCAGCGACGTGGTCTGCCCGTGACCGAATGCGCAGCTTTCGGCCGCAGTGCGGGCGACGAAACCGTTTTCGCGAATTTGAATCTCGATCGGACACGAACCCAGCTCACGCCCCTGCGCATCCAGCGGCGCAAACCGGCCGATCAATCGGGTCGCCAGCGCGCTTGGGCGAAACGTCAATCGGAAAATCCGGGCTGCGGCATCATCGCTGCGCTGTTCGAGTCGCACGACCACGCCCTCGGCTCCGCCCTCGACCACTTGCACGGCCATGCGAACCAGCACTGGATCGGGCACTTGACCGGCTATCCCTGTTTGCTCGTTCGACACGGTGCTGGCAACCCCGGCATAGCGCCCTTCCAGCAAGCCGGCGACATAGGCCAGGCCGGCCGCGGAATCGCGCGCGCTTTGCGCCGATTTTTGCGGCCCACCTTGTTGCTCAACGGCGCAGGCTGAAAGCAGGCCGATGCTCAACGCAGCCAAAACCTGTCGAAACAAGAGCGTGCTGCGCCAGGTCCGCCGGTTGCGTCTATTCGCCGGCAACGGGCTAATCGTCATCCGCCATCGGCTCGAGCAGCAGCCCTGGGTCAATCCGAACGGAACCGAGATTCATGCGCCAATCCAGGTGCGCGCCGGTCACGCGACCGGTGGCACCAACCTCGGCAATCACCTCGCCCTGCT
>JAIVHD010000125.1 GCA_020201235.1 Lysobacteraceae bacterium | reverse complement strand
CGATCGCTTCGCTGTCCTTTCTGAAATACGGATTCGCCAATGATTTCACGCATAAACAGCCAAATCATGCGAAAGTCATGCTTGGGTTATGATCCGCTGTCTTCGAACTAGAGCGCACAGGGAGTCGCCGTGTTTGATATTAAGAACATGTTTTCAAACGAAAAAATGGACCGCGTCTATCAGCAGCTGGTGAATGAGGAAGATGCGCGGGTTTGCACCGATATTTCCAGCGAAGCCTGCAAGGTCGTGCCCGGGAATTTCCTGGCCCAGGTCGCGACCCAGTTCATGACCAAGCTCGGCGATGCGATCGCCAATCCGAAAACCGTCCTGGCCTGGCTGATGACCGCGCTTTCGGTGCCACCGGCTTTCACTTCGTTTTTGGTGCCGATCCGGGAATCGGGCTCGCTAATCCCGCAGTTGATTATTGCCGCCTGGGTCCGGCGCCAGTCGGTGCGAAAGTGGACGTTTGTCCTGGGCAGTATTCTGCAGGGCGTCGCCGTCGCTGCGATGGCGCTGGTCGCCGTGACGCTGGACGGGAATGCCGCCGGGGCCGCCCTGCTGGCTGCGCTGGCAATTTTTAGTCTTTCGCGCGGCCTGTGCTCGGCCCTGAGCGCCCCATTTTTTATCCTGCTGGCGCACCAAAACACCCAGGGCGCACTGGTTTCGCTGGGTTTATTTGTGATTGCCGATGGCGTCGCCGGGCTGGTCTCGGCACCGTTCTGGGGCCGCTTCGCTGATTCATCCAGCCGACAGGTCATGATCATCGCCGGCGCTGGCAGTGCCGTGACCGGGCTGATTCTGGTCGCGCTGGTGGCCACCGCCCCGGCACTGGCCGGCAAGCCATGGCTGTATCCGATCTTTTTCTTCTTTCTGTCGATCAGCCACGCCGGCGTTCGCATGGGGCGAAAGACTTACATCGTCGACCTGGCCGGCGGCAACAAGCGTACTGATTACGTGGCCGTCAGCAATACCGTCATCGGCTTCGTGTTGCTGGCGGCCGGCGCCATCGGCGCTCTCAGCGCCTTCATTTCAATCTCTGGCGTCATCGTCGTGCTGGCGGCCATCGGCATCGCTGGTGCCTGGATGTCTTCGCACCTGTCGGAAGTGACCTGATACGGTTGCATCGATTTTTTTGGGCCGGAATCGCGTTGCCAAACCTCGCACAGGTGTGAACCCGCCTTATCCACCACCCCACCTGCTACGGCACCGCCATGCTCCTCGTCTGCGGCGTTTCGCTCGGTCACGCATGCTCACCGGACAGGCAAGTAGGTATCCGGTGCGTATCGTCGCAAAACGCCCCAGCCACGGGATCTGACGGCACCTCGTGACGCACGGGTGGTGAGAAACGGAAAGGCGGGGGGAAGCGACGTCCCGGTTGGCGATACTTCTGATTGTATTCGTAAGCTTAGGCGAAACCCTGCTTCTTGATTTCGCCGATCTGATCGCGAATTCGGGCGGCCTGCTCAAACTCCAGGTTTTCAGCGGCTTTGTACATTTTCTTTTCCAGGTCGGTAATCTTGCGCGCGGCTTCGGCCGCCGACATCGGCTCGATCCTGTATTGGGCTTCGTCCTCGGCAGCCTTGCGCCGATCACCGCGTGAGGTCTTTTTCTGGCCCGGCGCATGGTGCGCATCGGCCATGATGTCGGCAATGTTTTTTTGAATCGTTTTTGGCGTAATCCCGTGAAGCGTGTTGAACTCGGTTTGCTTTTCGCGCCGACGGTCGGTTTCCTGCAGGGCCCGCTGCATCGAGCCGGTTATGCGGTCAGCGTACAGGATGGCCTTGCCCCGAACGTTTCGGGCGGCCCGGCCAATGGTCTGGATCAGCGAACCTTCAGAGCGCAGAAAGCCTTCCTTGTCGGCGTCCAGAATGGCGACCAGCGAGACTTCGGGTAAATCAAGCCCTTCGCGCAGCAGGTTGATGCCGACTAGCACGTCGAAAACACCCAGACGCAGGTCGCGAATGATTTCGACCCGCTCGACCGTGTCGATGTCGGAATGCAGGTAGCGCACGCGCACGTCGTGCTCGGCCAGGTATTCGGTCAGGTTCTCGGCCATGCGCTTAGTGAGGGTCGTGACCAGGACCCGATCGCGCTGCGCGACGCGCAGGTGAATCTCGGACAGCAGATCGTCGACCTGGCTTTCAACCGGCCGGATTTCGGTTTCCGGGTCGATCAGGCCGGTCGGGCGAACCACCTGCTCGGCGACCACCGTCGAGCGCTCCAGCTCCCACTGCCGGGGCGTGGCCGAGACGTGGAGCATCTGCGGCGCGCGCTCGGCCCACTCCTCAAATTTCAGCGGCCGGTTATCGAGTGCCGAGGGCAGCCGAAAACCGTATTTGACCAGCGTTTCCTTGCGCGATCGGTCACCCTTGTACATGCCGCCAATCTGCGGCACCGTCACGTGCGACTCGTCAAGGATCAGTAGCGATTCGGGCGGCAGGTAGTCAAACAACGTCGGCGGCGGCTCGCCCGGCTGCCGGCCGGTAAGATGCCGCGAATAATTCTCAATTCCCTGGCAGTAACCGAGTTCATGCATCATTTCGAGGTCGAAGCGGGTGCGCTGTTCAAGACGCTGGGCTTCCAGCAGCTTGCCGGCCCGGTTTAATTGTTCAAGCCGCTCGACCAGCTCGAGCTTGATCGCCTCAACCGCGTCGAGCACGACTTGGCGCGGGGTCACGTAGTGGGTCTTCGGAAAAATCGTTAGCTCGTCAAGGCTTTCCCGGACTTCGCCGGTCAGCGGATCGAACTGGCTGATGCGCTCGATCTCGTCGTCGAACAACTCGACCCGTACGGCTTCGGTATCGGAATCGCCAGGGAAGATGTCGATCACCTCGCCGCGCACCCGATAGGTACCGCGCCGCAACTCGAAGTCGTTGCGCGCGTACTGCATCTCGGCCAATTTACGCAGGATCTTGCGCTGGTCCATCACCAGGCCGGTTTTGAGACCCAGCGTCATTTTCAAAAAGCTCGACGGGTCGCCAAGGCCGTAGATGGCCGAGACCGTGCCCACGATCAGCGCATCGGGCCGCTGCAGCAGCGCCTTGGTCGCCGACAGCCGCATCTGCTCGATATGCTCATTGATCGAGGCGTCCTTTTCGATAAAGGTGTCCGAGGACGGGACGTAGGCTTCCGGCTGGTAGTAATCGTAATAACTGACGAAATATTCAACCGCGTTATCGGGGAAAAACGCTTTGAATTCGCCGTAAAGCTGGGCCGCCAGCGTCTTGTTGGGGGCCATCACCAGGGTCGGGCGCTGCAATTGTTCGACCACGTTCGCCATCGTGAAGGTCTTGCC
>JAIVHD010000355.1:1084-4379 GCA_020201235.1 Lysobacteraceae bacterium | reverse complement strand
CCAACGCACCTTGCGGCAACCGCCGGTTCCCGGAATAACATCGCCGACCCCGGGATCAGCGGCCAACCACGCTATGAATTCCAGCCTTTCGTCTTCGGTCCACTGGCTGTCGGCGTCGGCCTTGAATGTGGGCGTTTCGATCACGCTGTACATTTGTAATTATACGTCAAAGACGGACATTTGCAGCCAGCTCGATAATTTCGTCTTCGATTTTCACCGAGCCTGCGGGGCCGGAAGCGGTCTGGATGGGTGCCGGGAGGGACATGATTGGATCTCCTGAAAAAGCTGTTTAAGTATACAGTATTCAGGGTGTATTTTCAATTAAAACAGTGGGATACTGAATATCAAGGACCAGATCAAGAGGTGGGCAATTACGAAGGCGTTTGGGGTCACCCATTAGCCCAGCGGCGTCAAGGCACCCAACCCGGCCCCAGGTTGCGCATCTGTTCGAGGATCCACTGCTGGCGCTGTTTCAGGAAAGCGTCCGGGGCGACCGGATTCAAGCGTTTGGGCGCCGGCAGGGCGGCGGCCAGCAGGGCTGCCTGTGCCGGTGTCAACTCTGCGGCGCCGATGTCGAAGTAATGACGAGCGCCGGCTTCGGCGCCGAAGACGCCACCGTCAAGCTCGACGATGTTGAGATAGATTTGCAGGATCCGGCGCTTGGGTAGAAACAGTTCCAGCCAGACGGTAAACCACGACTCCAGGCCCTTGCGTACCCAGCTCTGCTTTGGCCACAGGTACAGGTTCTTGGCCAGCTGCTGGCTGATGGTGCTGGCACCGCGCAGGCCGCTGCCCTGACGATAGTCTTCCAGCGCACGCCGAATCTCCCGGGTGTCGAATCCCCAGTGGTTCGGGAAGTTCTGGTCTTCTGCGGCGATCACCGCCAGCGCCAGGTGTGGCGAAATCCGTTCGGGTGGCACTGGCCGGTGATCGATGGTGCGCTGATGCAGCAGCCCGTCGCGGAGCATGAAGGCGCTGGTCGGTGGGTCGACCCAGCGCAGCGGAATCACCAGCAGCGCGGTCAGCAGCACCACGCCGAGCACGATCCGAAACAGCCATTTGCGCAGCCGCTTCATGGATCAGGAAACCAGCGTTACCGAATCTGAATATTGAGCAACCACGCGGTCATTGGTCCACAACGACATGGGTTCGGCCAGACTTTGTGCTACGAGCAGACGATCGAACGGATCGCGATGCAGGTCCGGCAAGTCAAACAGGGCTTCAATATGATCGCCGACGACCGGAAGCTCGGCGACCGACATGCTTCGCAGTGCTTTGCGAAAAGCGCGAATGTCGATTTC
This sequence comes from Lysobacteraceae bacterium, assembly GCA_020201235.1. Classification (GTDB taxonomy): domain Bacteria; phylum Pseudomonadota; class Gammaproteobacteria; order Xanthomonadales; family Wenzhouxiangellaceae. The sequence goes on along the minus strand of JAIVHD010000355.1, from coordinate 3,078 downwards.
GAATTCAGGGCGTCGAAGCATGGTCTTGATCGCGATTTCCCACAGACTCGCCGAGCTGCAGAACAGTGCATTGGAGGGGTCTTCGAGTTCTTCCCGGACCGAATTCGGCAAGCGATGGCTATCGCCGACTGCCCACAGAAGGAGGTGGGTGTCGAGCAGGATACGCATCAGCGCGAGCCGTAAAAGGATTCAATGACCTGTTCGGGAAGCGGGGCGTTGAAATCTTCCGGAACGCTGATCTGCCCATCCAGGATTCCGATGCGGCGCTTGCCCGCCGGTTTTTCCAGCGCACTCAATCGTGCCACTGGCTTGCCCGCGCGCGCAATGATGACCTCCTCACCGGCTGCGGCTGCGTCTACCAGCTTCGAAAGCTGAGTTTTGGCTTCGTACAGATTGACTTGTTTCATGCGGTCTAGTCTAGTTGGTCTAGTCAATCATGTCAATTTTGCTGGGGCGAGCGCACCCGCGTATTCCGGGGACAGGCGTATTCCGGGGACAGTATACCTATCCCATTCAGGAAGCAAAGTTTCGAAGTAGTTCAGAGAAGGATGGGTCGATGGTTATCAATTCAGTATACTGTCCCCGGAATTGCCGTATGAAAAATTAGGGCTCTCGTCGTCAACAGATAGCGGCTGAGGGCGCGCAATTGACTTCCACGCCGACTCCGCGGTAGCCGACAAAGCGGCAGAATCCATCGAACATCGGCTCTCCACTCACTTGATACTGCCGTCGCGAGCCATCGGCGTCAACGCGGCTGAGAGGGAGATCCAGGAAGGCCCGACGTTCGGCTATGACTGCACGCAGTTGCTCCCGCTCTGCCTCATTCCAGCCTGTCGCATCGGGAGTGTTCGCGTCTCCCTCCAAAGGGTCGACCTGGATTCCGAGCATTTCCAGGACCGGGCCGGAAACCCTGGTGAAACTACCGTTTTCGTCCTCCTCCCAATACCAGTCGGAGGCCAGATCGGCCAGGCTGCGAAAGCGGGCTTCACTTTCTCGAAGCTCGGCGGTCCGTTCCTGGACTATTCGCTCCAGCTCCTCGTTGTGGTCTTCAAGCTTTTTATATAACAGCCGCACTTCCAGCATGTTATGGATACGTGTTTTAACCTCAACGAGATCCAGAGGCTTGCTGATGAAATCCTTGGCTCCGGCCTGCAATGCGCGCAGCTTGTGACCCGGCTGCGCGGTAAGCACAATGACCGGAAGGTAACTGTCCGCATCATCTGTCTTGAGGCCCGCCATGACCTCGAATCCGTCCATGCCGGGCATCTGCAGATCGAGCAGAATGAGGTCATAATGATGTTTGCGATGCAGTGCGCAGACGTCCTTCGGGCTCATCGTCGAGGTAATGCGGGTGTAGCCGGCCTCGTCCAGCAGTTGTTGAATCAGTTGCACATTGGCTTCCTGATCGTCAACAATCAGAATGCGAGCGTTGAAGATATCGCTGGCGTCGAGCATCATAATTTTTTCTCCTGGGGTTGTGCCGGGGTCTGATCGGGACGATTCCGCTTTGCAAATTCAAGCGTCGCATCCAGTGTGTCCATGAATTCATTGACCTTGATCGGTTTGGTGAGATAGCGAAAGAATCCAGCCCCAAGACCTTGCCTGATGTCACGGGGTATTGCATTTCCGCTGAGTGCGACCACCGGAATGTACGATGTTGCGGGGTCTTCGCGCAGGAGTTTCAGTGCCTGGATACCGCTGATCCCGGGTAGATTGATGTCCATTAAAATCATATCCGGCAGGTCGGCGCGCGCGATCTCGACGCCCCGATTGCCGTTTGTCGCACTGAGCAATTTGATATCGGGGCGGCGCGCGATCAGATCTTCGACCAGCATGAGATTAGCCGGGTTGTTCTCGACATAGAGCACGGTGGGAGTTTGCTCACCGTCTTGTAGTTTTAGCGGAGCGATCGTTGCGGATTCGTGCGTCTCGGCCAGGTCCTGCCGTTCGTCCGTCAGGCCCAGTTCGATCCAGAACACACTGCCTTCCCCGAC
>JAIVHD010000355.1:0-1051 GCA_020201235.1 Lysobacteraceae bacterium | reverse complement strand
GTTCATGACTCATGCTGGACAGAAAGGCCGACTTCTCGCGATTGGCATTTTCGGCCACAACCTTGGCGTTTTGCAGTTCCGTTTCGACCTGCTTGCGCACCGAATTGTCGACTCCGATCAGTAGGTAGCCGATGATGTCGTCGTAGTCACTGCGCAAGGCGGTGATCGATACGATGGCGGGGAAGCGGCTGCCGTCCTTGTGGATAAAGGTCAGTTCATAGACGTCCTCGATACCACGCGACGCTTTGAAAGCCAATGCACCGAAGCCCGGTGAGATTGAGGTTCCGAATTCAAGGCTCAATGCCCGGGCACGCGCCACCACTTCCTGCGGATCATGGATGTCGGTGGGATTGATCTTATCGACGACTTCAGCGGCGGCGTAGCCAAGCATGCGTTCGGCGCCGGGATTGAATAATTGGATGATGCCTTTCTCGTCGGTGGCGATGATCGAAAAACTGGCACTGGTGAGGATCGCGTTCTGTAAAGCACCCGTTTTAAGCAATGCTTCCTGGCGCCGAGCCTCGCCAATAACATCCTCCTTGCCGGGTTCGCCGCCGATATTTTCTGTGGGCATATTGATTTCCGGGAAAAATGCACACCGACCCGCGAAGGAGCCGGGTTTGTTGGCGAGGCAGGAGTAAAACGCGAATCGATGCGTGCATGATCCGCGCTTTCAGAGTTTGATGCGGATATTCGCTGTTCACTCGGCGAGCGTCTGTGCGGTAGCGCACGTAGCCCGGATTATTTATCACCCTATCGTCGCGAGGCGGTTCCAGCGGGCGGTCTGGACGCCCGTCATTCCAGCATTTCGGCCAACGTCGCTCGTGCCTCTTCGAACCGCGCCTGCATTCGGTTGATCTCGATCTCGCCATAAGCCTCCTGCGCCCGTTTCTCGGCCGCATCGATCGCCCGTGTCAGGTCCGCCGCCGCAGCGGCTTTTGCGCCCGGCTCGGTGGATCCAATCTCGCCGATCCAGATCGGCGACGAGTGGGCGAACGGCCGTGCCTGCATCGTCGGCCAGGAATCCGGGCGCTGCTGTGCTGCATACGCC
>JAIVHD010000354.1 GCA_020201235.1 Lysobacteraceae bacterium | reverse complement strand
ATTGCCGGACTGGGCCTGATCGGCCTGGCCGCTCACAACCACGCCGACGATCGGCGACTGACCATCACCGGCTCCAGCACCATGGCCCCGCTGGTCATGGAAATGGCCAAGCGCTATGAACAGCGCCACGCCGAGGTGCGAATCGACGTGCAAACCGGCGGTTCTACGCGCGGTCTGATGGATGCTCGCCGAGGCACGGCCGATATCGGCATGATTTCGCGTGCCCTGACCGAAAAAGAGGCCGATATGGTCGGCCATGCGCTGGCCCTGGATGGTGTTACGCTGATTGTCCACAGCGACAATCCGTTGACACAGATCGACAAGGCCCAGGTGCGCGCCATCTACACAGGCGAGATTCAGCGCTGGTCGGCGCTGGGCGGGCCGGATCAGCCGATCACCGTGGTGCACAAGGCCGAAGGGCGCTCCACGCTGGAAGTCTTTCTCGCCTATTTCGAGCTGAAAAACAGTGAGGTCCGGCCCGATGCCATTATTGGCGATAACCAGCAGGGATTGAAAACTGTGGCCGGCAACCGAACCAGCATTGCCTATGTCTCCATCGGTGCGGCCGTCTACGAGCGCGATCGGGGCGTTGCCATCAAGCCGCTGGCGCTGTCGGGCGTGGCGCCCGAAACGGCCCGGGTGCGCCTGGGCGAATTCCCGCTGTCGCGGCCGCTGAATCTGGTCACCGCCAATGCGCCGCGCGGCCTGGCCGGGGAATTCATCACGTTTGCCCGCTCCGCCGAAGTTCATGATTTGATCGAGGCCCAGTTCTTTGTCCCGATTGTTGACTAAGGATCGCGCGCTCGGCAGTGTTCTGATGCTGGCGGCAGCTTCGGTGGCTTCCATCCTGCTGTTGATCATCGGCTTTCTGGTACGCGAGTCGTGGCCGGCCCTGAGTCATGACCCGCTGGCGTTTTTCAGTGCATCCGGCTGGTACCCGATGGAAGGCCGCTTTGGTTTGCTGCCGATGCTGTGGGCCAGTCTGTTGATCAGCGCTGGTGCGATTGCGCTGGCCGCACCGCTTGGCTTGATGAATGCCATTGCGCTGCGTTTTGTTCTGCCGAGCAGGCTGGCCGGCGGTTATCGCGCCTTGCTGGCATTGCTGGCCGGCATCCCTTCGGTGGTGATCGGGCTTTGGGGGCTGGTCAGCCTGGTGCCTGTGATCGCGCTGTGGCAGCCGCCCGGCGCCGGTCTGTTGACCGCGACCCTGGTGCTTTCGCTGATGATTCTGCCGACCGTCGCACTGACCAGTAGTGCGGCGTTGCAATCGGTACCGTCGGAATTGCTGCGCGGCGCGTCGGCGCTGGGCCTGTCGCGCTGGGGCATGATTTTGGGTGTGGCGCTGCCGGCGGCACGCCAGGGCATCATCGGCGGCATGCTGCTGGCGATGGCCCGGGCGGTCGGCGAGACGCTGGTGGTATTGATGTTGGCCGGCAACGTTGTGCAGATGCCGTCCGGCCTGTTCGAGCCGGTGCGCACGTTGACCGCCAATATTGCACTGGAAATGGCCTATGCGATGGATCTTCACCGCTCGGCGCTGTTCGTTTCCGGCTTGATGCTGGTTGCGCTGGTGACCGTTATGGCAATGCTTGCCAGTCGCCTGCGGCGAGCGCCGTTCGATGCAGAATAAGTGGCGCGACCGGCTTTTGACCGTGCTGGCGGGGCTCTCGGTTGCGCTGCTGGTTGGGGCCGTGGGCTGGTTGCTGGTCGACCTGGTATGGCGCGGCTGGCCCGGTCTGTCCTGGTCGTTTCTGTTCGAGCAGCCCCGTGACGCCGGACGGGCAGGCGGCATCAGTTCCATCCTGGTGGCCACCGGCCTGATCTTGCTGGTGGCGCTGGCTACAGCACTGCCATTGGCGCTGGCCAGCGCGATCGGGCTGAATGAATACACCCGCGCCGGCGGTCGACTGGGTCAATGGACGCGGCTGAGCCTGGACATATTGGCTGGCGTCCCGTCGATTGTGTTCGGCTTGTTCGGCTACGCCTTTTTTGGCCTGTTCCTGGGCCTGGGCTATTCCATACTCTCGGGAGGGCTGACCCTGGCCTGCATGATTTTACCCATTCTGATTCGCACCATCGAACAAGGGCTGGCAGCCCAGGGCGACGACTGGCGCCAGGCCGGTGCCGCTTTAGGTATGAGCCGGGCCAGCCTGCTGTGGCAGGTGCTGCTGCCGGTGTCGGCACCGGCAATTGCCACCGGGACTTTGTTGGGTATGGGTCGGGCCAGCGCCGAAACCGCAGCCCTGCTGTTCACCAGCGGCTACGTCGATCGCATGCCGGAGGGCTTGAGCGATTCCGGCCGGGCCCTGTCGGTGCACATCTACGACCTGGCCATGAATGTGAGCGGCGGCGACGCGGCCGCCTACAGCGCAGCGTTGGTATTGATTATGCTGATCGTGTTGATCAACGGCCTGACCCTGGGCGCAAGCCGGGTCTGGATGCGAAAACGAGTGAGTGATGGCTATTACTGAACCAAAAACACCTCATGCCGCACCCTATACGGTGGGAGAAATGCAGGCCGGCCCGGCGTGCTGCGAGCCCGTGCCGCTGTTGCAGATTCGCAATCTCTCGGTGGCCTATGACGGCCGCAAAGCGCTTGATGATATTTCGCTCAATATCCACCGGGGCTGCATTACCGCACTGATCGGGCCTTCTGGCTGCGGCAAGACCAGCCTGCTGTCCAGCCTCAATCGCATGACCGATCTAATACCTAACGCACGCGTGGAGGGCCAGATTCTGCTCGATGGCATCGACCTTCTGGCGCCTTCCTGCGATCTGACGGCACTGCGTCGCCGAATCGGTTTGATTTTTCAAAAGCCCAACCCGTTTCCGCTGTCGATCTGGCGCAACCTGGCGCTGCCGCTGAAAGAGCACGGGTTCGCCGGAAAGGCCCAATTGCGACAGAAAATCGAGCGCGCCCTGAATGACGTGGGCTTGTGGGACGAGGTCAAGGACCGGCTCGATGCCCCGGCGCTGGCCCTGTCGGGCGGTCAGCAGCAGCGTCTGTGCATTGCCCGGGCGTTGGTGCTGGAGCCGGAAATACTGCTGATGGACGAACCCTGCAGCGCGCTGGACCCGATCGCCGGAGACGTGGTCGAGCAGCTTATTCGTCGCCTGCAGGGTCGCTATACGCTGGTTGTCGTCACCCACAACCTGGCCCAGGCCCGGCGCATCGCCAACTACGCTGCCTTTTTCTGGATGCGCGAGCGGGTTGGCAACCTGATCGAATTTGGCGCCTGCGAAAGCCTGTTCACTCAACCCACGCACAAGTTGACCGCAGCTTATGTCAACGGCCGGCAGGGCTAGCAGCCTGTCGGACTTAACGC
>JAIVHD010000353.1 GCA_020201235.1 Lysobacteraceae bacterium | reverse complement strand
ATTACGAAGTCGGGGACGAGGTTCGCAAGGCCTTTGTCGAACACCCTGGCGCATTTCGCCGCAGCCGCGAGCAACACTGGCTGGCCGATCTGCCGGCGATCGCGAGGACGCTGATGGAAGCTCGCGGGCTAACGCGCATCGTTGACAGCGGTCTTTGCACGGCCTCGGATACAAGTCGCTTTTTCAGCCATCGTCGCGATGGCTCGACCGGCCGCATGGCGTGCCTGATCTGGCTGGAGCGAGACCCTGTGACCGACGCCAAGGTGGGATAATGTCGGCGGACTTCGAATGTTGGCAGGCATGAATACAACCCCCAGGCTCAAGCCTGCGCTGCAAAGCCGCGTCTTCTGGGCCGTCGTGATGTTGATCGTGTGCGCGGGGATCGCCTACTGGCCATCGGCTGCCGGCGGAGATGCCCCGGCCCGTATCGATGGGGCTGAATACGTCGGCAGCGAGCATTGCCATGGCTGTCATCGCGGGCGGTTTGCGAGCTGGCATCGCACCTTTCACCGCAGCATGACCCGGGAAGCCGGGCCGGACACTGTGCAAGGCCGTTTCGATGGCCAGGCCGTAACCCAATGGGGCATTACCGTGCGCCCGGTTCGACAAGGCGACCGCTATTATTTCGAATACTTCGACGCGCCGGGGGGACGCTTGCTCCAGCGTCAGCGCGTCGAGCGCACCGTGGGTTCGAATCGCTACCAACAGTACCTGACCGGCGACAGCGACGGCGGCGGCAATTATTACCGGCTACACCTGCTCTGGCATAACCAGGATCAGCGTTGGGTTCACACCAACGCCGCGTTTCTCGGCCCCGACGAACAACACTTCGACAGTCACATCACGGTTTGGAACAACAACTGCATTTTTTGTCACAACACCGGACCCGAACCAAACGTGACCAATTACGACGAAATGCTCAAGCGAGCCGGTGCAGGTGAGCCGGTCGATCCGCGCTTTGACAGCGAGTTTGACTCCAGCGTGGCCGAACTCGGGATTGCCTGCGAGAGCTGTCACGGCCCGGCCAGTCTGCACATCGAGCGCCACGCCAATGTGCTGACCCGTCTTTGGTACACGCTGACTGGAAAAACCGATGACAGTATCGTTTCGCCGCAGGACCTCGAGCGTGATGCCGCGACCCAGGTCTGCGGCCAGTGCCACGCCCAAAGGCTGCCGAAAAGCGTTGACATCATGCGCCGCTTTCTCGACGACGGTCCGGTCTACCGGCCGGGCGGTGACCTGTTCGAATCGGTCGACCTTGTGTGGCCCGAATCGCGCTTGCCGGTGGCGACCCCGGTTGAGACGGATTTCGAATTGCGGTTCTGGGACGATCGCACGCCCCGGCTGACCGCCTATGAATACCAGGGCCTGCTGCAATCAAAATGCCACAGCGACGGCGAACTGACCTGCATGAACTGTCATAGCATGCATGACGGTGATCCGCGCGGCATGCTGACCGACGCCAATCGCGGCGAACGACCGTGCCTGGAATGCCACCAGCCGATTGCTGCCGATATCGAGCTTCATACCCGGCATGCGCCGGCCAGCGCGGGCTCGGCCTGCCAAGCCTGTCATATGCCTGAAGTTGTCTACGGCGTCATGGAAATCCACCGCTCTCATCGTATCGAGGTGCCCGATCCGGCCGCCGATGCCGCTGCTAACCGGCCCAATGCCTGCACCTTGTGCCATGTTGATCGGTCGCTGACATGGGCCGAGGAGCAGGCTGCGGTGTTGTGGGAGCGCATGCCGGCCAAGGTGACCCTGCACGGGGGGCTGGATACTGCTCTGCCGGATGGCGTGACGAGATTGTTCGGTGGTGATCCAGTCGAACGAGCGGTTACCGCAGTCGCGATCGGTCGGACGATCGAGCGCGGACAAATCGACCAGCCCGAGCAATGGCGCGGGATCTTGCTGGCCGCGCTGGACGACGACTATCCGGCCGTCCGTCGTTTTGCCTGGCGCAGCCTGGTGCAATTGGAACAGACGGCGGGCAGCGACAGCGAGTTGCTTGCAATCGTGCAGCAGCATGATCCGTTGCTGCGTGGACGGCAACGCGAGGCGGCGCTCGTGGGACTGCACTGGCAATACCGCGAACGTCTGGGGCCGGTGACCGTCCAGGATGCTCTTCCGGCTGGAATCCAGACCGAAACGCTCGAAGCCCTGAGGCAGATTGGACGTTCACGCTCCGAGGCGATTAATATTGGCGAGTAGCGGTGGTGAGCTACGATGGTGAGTAACGCAGAAGCGCCCGTGGCGTCGGGCGCATCGAACGGCAATACAAGGACTGATAATGCTCGATAAACGCACCGGGGGGCTGCTACTGGCGTGCTTGCTGGTTTTTCTAACAGCTTGCCAACATTTGGCCGAGCGTGATTCATCGGCGGCCGAGGCCGAGACCGAGACCGAGCAATCGGCCGGGCAGGGGGTGCCTGATCAGAGTGAGCCGGACTCGCTGACGACCTTTGAGCTCGCGATACGTCACTTGCAGGATGGTGATGCCGCGGCCGCTCGAAGTATTCTTGATCGACTGCTTGACCAGCAGCCCGACGCCGAACTCATTCCAGCGCTGCTGGGCCAGATTGATTTGCCGGTGGCCGCTCTGTTACCTGGGCCGTACCGCGAAGTCGAGGTCGAGCCGGGCGAATCGTTATCGCTCATTGCGCAAAGAGAGCTTGGCGATGCCTTGATGTTTTACGCGCTGGCCCGATTGAACGGCATTGAGGTTCCGCGCCGGGTTGTGGCCGGCACCCGAATCCGCGTCCCAGAGCGCAAGCTTGCGGCCAAACAAGAGGGCTCATCGGCTGCGGCGAGCGCCAGTGGCGTCGATGAACTTGCCACGGTGGTTAAATCCCTCGTCGCCATCGGACAGGCGGAAGCCGCGCGCGACTTGCTGGCGGCCGCGATTGATACCGATGGCGGCCGTCGGCAGCCCGAACGGACTGACCTGCTGGCTCGGCTGACGCTCGACCAGGCGGCCGCGTTGCAGCAACAGGGGCGCAACGACGAAGCGTTGCTGATGATCGAGAAAACGATGCGCGTGGTCGGGCAAGGCCAGTCTGCCGGCGCGCCGATGGCTCGCGAGGCGCGTCGGCTGAGGGCCGATCGGCTGTATCGTCAGGCAGTGTCTCTGGCAGATGACGGCGACAACCATGCGGCCATCGTGCGGGTCCGCCAGGCGCTGGAGTTGGAGCCTGCAATTGAAGGTGCGCAAACGCTCGAGTCGGAACTGGGGCAGGCCTTGATCGATGAACTGCATGGCACAGCGTTGCGCGCGTGGCGCGATCGCGACGTTGATCTGGCCATACGAAACTGGCAAATGCTGCGCGTGGTCATGCCCGATTT
>JAIVHD010000352.1 GCA_020201235.1 Lysobacteraceae bacterium | reverse complement strand
GAACCGGTGCAGGCCAACATCGGCCGCTTCGGGCCCTATGTTCGCTACGGCCAGCGCAATTTCGTATCGCTCAAAGACGTCGATCCGCTGGATGTCACGCTCGAGCAGGCCCTCGAACTCGTCGCCGCCCACAAGCAGATGCTCAAGGAACGCGTCATCAAGACCTTCCAGGAGGAAGGCATCGAAATCCTCAAGGGCCGCTACGGCCCGTTCGTCACCGACGGCAAGCGCAACGCCAGCGTACCCAAGGATGCCGAAGCCGAAGACCTGACGCTGGAGCAATGCCAGAAAATGCTGGCCGAAGCCCCGCCCAAAGGAAGCCGCGGCAAGTTCGGCAAGAAAAAAGGCTACAAGAAGGCCGGCAGCAAAAAAACCAGTAAAAAGAAATCCGCCAGTAAAAAAGCCAGCAAAAAAACCGCTGCCAAAAACAACGCGACCAAGAAAAAGGCAAGCAAGAAAAAGGCAAGCAAGAAAAAGGCAAGCAAGAAGAAGGCGGGCCGGAAAACGGCCGCCGCAGCAAGCCAAGTATGATCAAGTCAGGCCACAACGGCCTGATTCCTAATTGATTGCAGGCTGCCAGGTCCCTTCAGCCTCTGCACGATTCGCGGCGGAGCCGCACAGCCCCGCAGACGCGGGGCATGGCGGTGCTGCAGGAGGATGGGTGGTGAATCAGGCGGGGTTAGAGTTTACCCTCCGCCAGCATGCGAATATCCTTAAGATAATAATCAGGATTTACGATCTCGACACTCAAGCGAAGCCGGATAATTCCCGGCTGCCGTCGTAAAGATTGACTCTACGGATTGTATGCAGGGCTGCTTTGTCCAGAACAAACTCCGCGTGCTTACGCAGTTTGTCGACGGATAATTTCAAATACTCTGCCTTCGTTGGCGCTTTGCCTTTCGCGCGAGCCATCTCGGCTTTATGGTGTACCAGCTTGGAATCCGGTGACGACCACCGCTCAAAGCCTTGAAGCAAAAGATTGTCGCGTGAGCGTCCGGCCCCCGACTGCACCGTGGCAAACAGGATTGCGTTCGGCCCGTCGAGCACCCGACTGTGCACGTGTCGAATGGCGATCAGGTAATTTTGCAGCCCGAAGCCGCCAAGTTTGATGCGCGTATAACCGAACTCCTGGTAGTCGCCATCCAGCAAGGGGAACAAACCGCCGATCCCGTGAATTCGGCGGTCGCTGGCATTCTCGATCAGGAATATGCTGCGCTCTCGGATTCGCGCCAAGAGTACGTCATCCTGGCCCTTCTCGCAGAAATCGCCCAAAGCACGAAGTCTGTGACTAGCTCCATCCCTTTTTCAATTGTAGGAGGAAGTCATTTAGCCGGGTACGTCGCTACAGCATTTCTGCTTTTTGGTTGCTTTGTGCACGCTGCAGCCTGGGCCGACGAGCCAAAAACTGCTTTGTGCAATACCTGCTCCACAGGCAGTCAATTTGGTCAATCGGCGGAAATCGCCGCAACTTCCACGTGGCCGATCCTTACAGAGGGGAGTCAGGAAGTTTATGTTGTGAATCCGATGACCAATGTGGTCCGCTTTTTCGTGGTCACACGGGAATTCATTGGCGAGACAGTCGGCTTCGGTGACGGGTTTTGGAGCACGACGACAAGCCCGGCCGCTGGCGATCCGGAACGCGAGCGGGTGATTTCCGGCGGCGTTTCGGCTGTCCAGAATTTCGTGGCGCAATTGGCGCAAGGCGTGTTTATTAGTGAATTGTCGATTGATTTGCCATCGGCTATCGATCTGGTGGGTCCAGAAGACAGTTCTGCCGGCCTTGCGAGAACCGGGCTCAATAATTCGCTGCGTGACTTCATGCGGGTGGCGTTGTCAAACACCATTAACGATTTTGTTGGTGCGCCTGCAGGCAGCCTTCGCGACGTTTTGCAGGTTGTGGTCGACATCGCGCTGAAGGTTTTGGCGTTCGGGCAGCAAGTAACTATAGAATTTGATGATGGAACAAAAATTAGGGTGATTGTTAAAGAAATCCTTGCTGAGATGGATGGGCAAGGTGGCATCGAGGGCGTGGATTTCGTTGTGGAAGTCGATGCAAAGAGTGCTCAGGGCCCCGGCCTTCCAGGCGTGCCGTCCGGCCCCGGACAGTTTGGCGGGTTTACCTTCGAGGGTGACAGCCGAATCGTCGATCGTCTGACAGAATTGGCAAATCGCTACGGTATTCCTGTCACACCGCCTGGGGGAGGATCGACCTGCACCATCATGGAATGCGATCCACCGCAGCCGAACGCCGCGTTTGGCGAGTGCCGGGTTACGCCATGCTGATGTCCCACTTCTAAACAGCTTACACCGAGAGCCCGAATCCAGATTCGATCCTGGATCGGGCTCTTGAACATTCCGGGACGAATTCGATTGCCTGAAATGTCAGCACGAAACACGTCAGAAAGAAGATCTACATGGCGTACAGGCCCCGAATGCGGGGGCTATACCAGCGTCAGTTGCCGGTCGGGTGTAGCGGTTCGATCTCCGAATAGATGTGGGAGAGTTCGAATGCACCGAAGCTGTTGGTCGGATAGTTGCCCTTGTCGTCCTTGAACAGCGCGTGGCAGCTAAAGCAGTTCGGCGCACCTTCAAAGGTGTAGGTCTCCATGGTCGAATTGTAAAGATCGAGCGAGCCGCGCAAATCCGCCGTGGTGAAGGGTGGGCGCGACGGGATCGGGGCGATTCCGGCCGTGGTTGCCGGTGCAGTCCAGATGCTGCCGATTTGGATGTAGTTCTTGCGCACGTCGCCGACGGCGAGCTGTGAAAGCACCGATTGATTGAGTGAGATCAGCAGCGTGTTGTTTTCTTCGCTGTTGCGATCCGGCTTGCCGCCCCAGGGTTTTTCACGAATTGTATTCGACGGGATGATTCCGTCGCTACAGGCCAGCGGCTTGATCGGGTCGTCGGTCGGCGTTTTCAGCCGGGCCGCGATCAGATCGCCCGCTTCGTAGCCGTCGCCATCCGTGCTGGCCTGTTGGGCGCACTCGACGTTGGCTTGCGTTCCGAATTCGCCGTTATGAAAGGTGAAAGAGCCCGACGTCGGTTGGGGCTGATAGGCTGTCTGGCCATCCGGTTTGGTGTAGAAGTAACCCGCATCCGGCGTATTGTCTTTGTGCTCGAAGGTGGCCCAGACGAATTCCGGGTGGTTCTTGACGGTGCCCATCACGTGCATACCGACCAGCGCCAGCGTTAGCGGTTCGGTTCCGGCACGAGTCCAGATCGTGTTGTCGGCGTTGCGGGTGAAGCTGGGCGAGTCGGCCTTGACGGTCACATAGTCGTCGGGGTTCGAGAGCGTCGACGCGTCGACCCAGGAGGTCTTGAGCTCGATCGTCAGCGCCATCTCATCGCTGAGCTGCTCACCCGGAAATGCGGACGCCATATACATGTTGAGCTGATTGATGTCGTTGGGGCCGATCGGAAAGTCCGTTACGCTGCCGAAGTAGGAGCCGGGGCCAGCCGTTTTCTGCGCGGACAGGAAGTAGCCGTAGACGTCGTTGACGTGCACGCCGTAATAAACAAGCGATTTCTGCTGCGACAGCAGCACGCCGCCGCTACCGGCCTGGGCCAGCTCGGCAATGTCATCGCGCTTGGTGGCGCGGGTGGTGACCTCGAAGGCCGACCCCTGGCCGTTCCGGATCAGCTTCCGCTCGCCGTTAACGGGAGGACTCACGGTAAAGATCGTCGGTCCGTCGAGCACCCAGCCGTTGCCTTCTGGTGAGGTCAGCCAAAGAAACATCTGCGCGCCCCAGCGATAAAAATCGCAGCGCGTATTGTGTTCCGGAAAATTGAGGCTGTCGGCGGGCCATACCGCCCCGTTCGGCTCGACCGCATCGCCCGCGAACCAGGACTGGAAGGTCGCTTCGGGGACCGTACAGGTCGGCTTGACGCTTGGCGGAAAGCTTTGTGCCGCCGCCGGCCCGGACAGACCGACGCAGATGAGCCCGGTCGCGACGAGGCCGGCGATTTTCGTATGTTGCAGCATGATTTTCTCCCTACCGTTATTTGCCAATGTATGAGAAATATACACGAACCAAGCCCGCCAAATTTTACTCTGCTCTGCTGCGCGGGGCCACCAGGCCCCGCGCAGCAGAGCGTTTCACTCGGTCGAGCATGCGCAGTCTGCGGTTATCGACCAGCCCGGTGAGTCCGTTTTCGGCGTGCATGCTCGCGAAGCGCCCCATGAACCTGGGTTATTCATGGCCCAGGCTACTGCGCCGCCTCCAGGCCCCATCGGTGCCCGAAAAAATTTGCGGAAATATCCGTGGGGTGGCGCGCGAGAATCTTACAGCGCTCAGCTAAATCGTGCATTTCACTAGAGTCAAGATACTGATTTCGTGGCACGCTCTTTAGGAAAGCTTCAAGTCCTATGATTCGGCCAAGAAGATTCAGGTCTGCATGAGTAGAACTTGCGCGCAGCGCAGAGTAGTCAAACTCAACCTTGCTTTGTTGTTCCGGGTATCGTAAACGCGGACGATTCCCATGAAAATCAATAAATAATCCGCACCCGGAACAGCCAACCAGCCTTTTTGTACTAAAAAATGAATAAGTTCATGATGAATCGTATCAAGCGTGGAAATAAGCGAATACTCGAATCTTTGAGCCGATCGAAGATCAACAGATGCTGCGAAATCCAATACCGGAGCATTTACATAAAAATCAGTTTTCTGGAAATCAAAGTCAGAATTCTTTGGAACAAAGCGGACATGAATACGGATTGGCTTTTCTAGAGGTTTTAGAAGCCCTCTCGCTTTGATTAATTTACGGGACTGCATGAGTTGGTAATTGAGTGGCTCCTGAAATAAGCGAAGCGATTCCAAGAGGCTCGGATGGGCGGAGATTGAAAAAAGAATCGGCTCAACGACAGATAAATCGTCATCGTCCAGGAAATCGATATCAACGGCATTTTCTGGGTTAACCGGGATCTGGCCCTGTCCAACGCTTCGCACCGTAACAAAGTGAACCCCGAGAATACGACCGGTACGCAAATAGGTGACGCGATCACCATTTTCTTTCAACATATAATCCAGATGGGACATGGAGGAACTAAAAGCACAGCCTCCGGCAACCGTCAGACTCAACAAAGCAATCAAGATGCGGATCATGAAAATGTAATTATTCTCCCGGAAACGCATAATCAGTTTCATCGGATGAGAGTTCCATTCCAGAAAATTGTACGCCCATTTGATTCGTCACCTGAAACGGTTTGACTGGCCCCCCTGATTATCGAGGGCAAGAAGAAATTGATTCCTGATTATTCGGCACCGATCCGGCAGTGCCTGATAGCGTCGAATAAGCTCGTCTTATTCACCACCCTACCTACTGCGGAGTCGACAGGCCCCGCGTCCGGGGCGTTTTGCTCGGTCGCGCATCCTCACCGGACAGGCGAGTACGTTTCCGGTGCACTTGGTCGCAAAACGCCCGGGCCACAGGACCTGTCGGCCCCTCGTTACGGCACGATGGTGGATAAGGCGGGATAAATGGCAGGACAAGCACGCACGAATGCTCGGGCTAATGGGTGACCCCGGCATCTAATCTTCGCAGGCTAGGGCCGGTGTGCTCGTCGCTGTGCGCTACATCATAGCCGCCGGATCGACCATAGGAAAGAGCGAAAAAGACGGGAAATCTCTCGGATAATCGAAACGTAAATTCTTGTTATTGCTATGAAATAACTCCGAGTGTATATTGACGGCAGGTGGGATGGAGGTTCGATAAATCAACTGGGAGAGATTACGAAATGAAGTGTAGAATACTTGTAGCAGCAAGTCTGTTCAGTTTGGTATTGGGTGCTGCCACGTCGGCCATGGCACAGGAGAGCAACGCCGTGACGCGCTGGGTTGAGCACATGCTGGATGCGGTTCGCGATCAGAACATTGGAACCGGTGGTGCGGGGCGTCTGTATGCAATGACCACGATAGCCATGTATGACGCCGTAAACGGGATGGACCGCCGAACTCCCGAGGTATTACAGCCCAACCGAGGTCATGCCCTCGTACCGCCTGATGGTGCACCCAATCCGTTACTGGCTAACCGGGGGTTGGCCGCCGCCGTCGCGGCATATACGGTACTGAGCGAGCTGGTGCCCGAGCAGTCGGCAAAGCTTGATCAGGCACTGATGCAGGAGATCGCCAACAGCAAACTGCCTGGAATTCGTCTATGGCGAAGTCTGTTGTGGGGCGGTTTTGTCGGGAACCAGGTTCTGTCGGTTCGCGCCAATGACGGCTCCCAAGGGGCGGAGATTCTTTCCGCGAGCTCTGATGCCGGCCGGTTCCGTAATGATTGGGATGGCCAGCTTCGCAACATGCTGCCGTTTGGGATATCCGATCCGTCTGAATTCATTAGCCCGGATGGCCCGCCGGCGCGCACGAGCAACGAATACGCGCTTGCGGTTTATCGCTCTGTGCTGTTCGGTGCGCCGGATGGAAATCCAGAGCACGATGCCCTCGCGCAGTTCTGGCGGTTCCCAAGTAATTCCGTTCGTGAAACAGGCGGATGGTTTCCTGCCGCATTGGAAGTGGCCCGTCAACAAGGCACGACGGCATCGGTTTCCGATACAGCCAGATTGTTTGCTTTGCTAGGCATGGCGATCGCCGATTCGGTTATTGTCGTCTGGAACGAAAAGGCATTGCACCTGACCTGGCGGCCTGTCACCGCGATTCGTCGTGCAAACGAAGATGGCAATCCTTTGACCGACGCATTCTGGGATCCAGACTTTGTTTCGCGTTTCGGTCAGGTAGGCGGATCTCCGGAATGGACTTCGGGTCAGGCGAACTTTGCCGGAGCCGGTGCGGGAGTGCTTAGTGGCTTTTATTGCCGTGACGACATCGCATTCTCGTTTAACGCGGGAAATACCGCCGAACCCCGTTCATACACCAGTTTCTCAGAAGCTCGGCGGGAAGCGGTGTTTTCACGAATCCTTCAAGGCAATCATTTTGAGTTCACGCTGAATCGCTCGGAACAGACCGGAAGCGCTATGGCCAACGAGATCATTCGCAGCCGGCTCACACGCATGAATCCGATTCCGGGTGTGTCCGAGGCCTGCTCGCAGTTCTGATCGGTGATGCATTTCAACGTGGCCCGTCCCGGGCCACGTTTTGTTCCTCTCTACTACAGGCGTTTAATGCAAGCTGAGTGGCACGACTGCTTCCGAGGTTTGACATCGGTTGGTCGGACTGAGCGTGTTCACTCAATTTGATGGTGGTGTTTTAACGTTATCCGATGGTGTCTGATGCGATCGCCGCCCCGCAACGACCTGGGGCTGCCCGCCGACATGCCGCTAAAGCTTGTCGAACAGGATTTCGACGGCGATGCCTCTGTTGATCGGTTGGTTTATTTCCCGGGCGAACAGCAATTGATCGTGCAATTGAGTGACACGAGCGGGCAATTCCGTACGCTGAAAGTGGTCGACGGAATGGACGACCTCGCGGCGTTGCGTAGCCTGATGATTCGGACGGATAACCAGGGCAATACGTCCGTGGAGCTAACCGTGGTTTGTTGAAACACGGTCTGCGGCGGGCGAGGCCCGGTCTCGCCCGTCTATAACGGACTCCCTCGGAGAGCGTGCCAAGTGCATGGTGTGCTGGGGAAAACAACGGCGGCTGAGTCTATTTTTCGGGTCGATGTTTTTCCGGGGGGGGGCAGGCAGCTGCCTTAATCCCGGCTTATTCAGTGCGCCCCGAGGGCGCGGTTTACCAG
>JAIVHD010000124.1 GCA_020201235.1 Lysobacteraceae bacterium | reverse complement strand
CCAGTTGCTCGGCCGATGCCCTGATCAGCCAGGAACTGTCGGATTTCGCCAACGCCAACACCAGCGACGTCGGAGTCGATCTGCTGGTCGCCGAAAACTTCACCGATATCGGTGCCGGAACGACGGTCAGCACCGGCGAGGCGACAGCGGTGACGCTCTGGGGCCTGCAGCTCGAACTGGATCCCGCGACCGGTTTTATCGGCCCCTGCGGCATCGACGATGCCGACTTCATCGTCACCTCATGGACCAATGACGCCGGCCTGCCGGGTGCCGTGATCGACACCCAGACCATCACCCCGACGGTGACTGACACCGGCATCCCGTTTGCCCTGGGTGCTAACATTTTCGAAGCCCAACTGGCCGTCAGTCCGGCGCTCAACCTCGACGACGCCGGTTTCGTCAGCGTTCAGCGTGAAGCAAGCCCGAACACGATGGCCGGCAACCAGTGCCTGTTTCTGTGGGTCAACAACACCGCCGGTGTCGGCGACAACAACGCGCTCCAGATCGACACCACAGACGGCAGCGTAACCAATACCGGCTCCGATAGTTCGGTGTGTGTTGAAGGCACCGGTGATGTTGTGCCGGTAGACGCGGAACCGACCGATATTGCCGGATTCACCTTCGAAGGCTCGGTCACCGGCATCTCCGGCACGGCGGCCTGGGCATCCGATATGCAGTTGATCGTTGCCAACGCCGCATCTGCTTCTGCGGTTGTCGGCGGATTCGACGCCCCGGGCCCGATCGTGTGGGATTTCGATGGTGCCGGCTCCACCGATGATGGGGCCTACAACAGCGACCACTCGGGCGCTTTCGCACCCGGTGCCGACTCGGCAGGCGGGTGGACAGTGTCTTTCGCCAATGACTGGGCTGCGGGCACCGCCGTCCAATGCTGGACCGGCACCGTCGTGACATTCATCCGGAACAACGGCACCGAAACCGAAGTGAGCATCCCCGACCAGTGCTACGCCGGTGGTGAAAGTCAAGTTGTCGACGTTGATTTGGCCGGTCCCGGTCCGATGATCCCCGAAGCCCAGGCCGTACCAGTCGACAGCTTCTGGGCACTTAGCCTGATGGCCTTGATGCTGGCCGGATTCGGCGTCTTTGTGATTCGCCGCATGGCCTGATTTCCGACCAGAACCAAAGTGTAAAAAAACGGCCCCCTTCGGGGCCGTTTTTTTTGCTTCTCCGCAAAATCTGTTACGCAAAACCGTGCGTGCGGTTAAAATCAATTGAAATCCTGATTCTGCCGGAGTTGCACTTGTGGGAATGCTTGAAGGAAAGCGCGCGCTGATTGTCGGGGTCGCCAGTCCAAGATCGATCGCCTGGGGAATCGCCGAGGCCATGCACCGCGAAGGTGCGGAACTGGCCTTCACCTATCAGACCGAAAAGCTCAAAAGCCGGGTTGAAAAGATTGCCGTGCAGACCGGCTCCAGCCTGATCATGCCACTGGACGTTGCTGAAGACGAACAGATCGATCGCGTCTTTGCCGAAATTGAATCAAGTTGGGGTCACCTGGATATTATCGTGCATTGTGTCGGCTTTGCGCCGCGCGACCAGATCGAAGGCGAGTTCGCCGACGTGGTGAGCCGCGAAGGATTCCGCATCGCACACGATATTTCCAGCTACAGCTTTGCCGCGCTGGCAAAAGCCGGCAAGCCGCTGATGCACGGCCGCAACGGGGCGCTGCTTACCTTGAGCTATCTCGGCGCGGTGCGGGCCCTGCCGAGCTATAACGTAATGGGCTTGGCCAAGGCCTCGCTGGAGGCCTCCGTGCGCTATCTCGCCCGCGGGCTCGGACCGCACGGAATTCGCGTCAACGCCATTTCGGCCGGCCCGATCAAGACGCTGGCCGCAGCTGGCATCTCGAATTTTCGAGCCATGCTTGAGCACGTAGAAAACACCGCGCCGTTGCGGAGAAGCGTAACGCCGGAAGACGTCGGCAACACCGCAGCGTTTCTGTGTTCGGACCTCGCCGGCGGCATCACCGGCGAAATCACATACGTGGACGCCGGTTACAACATCATCGGCATGGCCGGGCTGGAATAGCCAGTGGTTTCTCGGAAATAGCGTGGTTGTTCAGAGCGCATCCGTGCTGCGGGCCAGATTGCGAATACAATCAGAAGTATGGCCTCATTCAGCTTGTCTCTCGGCACCCGTGGCAAGGCATCGCTGCGAAGTCTGTAGCCGAGAGCCTACAGCGAGCACGAAAACGAATCCCGGGCGGCCCAGCCTGGATCAATCCGACAGGCTCCTAGTCGTTCGTTTCATCAAAACCCAAATTAAACCGATGGATTTTTTCGCAGGGCAAGGCGCGAGGAGGCGTCATCGTTCGCTGTATGACAACGACGAGCAACGCGGCCATGCGGAAAAAGACGCCGTTTCATGGCATTGTTTTGATGAAACGGACGACTAGATGCGATTGGCCGCGACGCTGACTTCGGTATTTTCCCGGAGCCAATGCAGCAGACCTTGTAGTTCACTCGAGGTTCGAGCAAATCGGATTTGCTGTCGGGCACTTTGCCGTTGCGCCTCGTCTGCGGTTGTCGAATCGCCCGGGATGACCTGGTCGAGTCGCACCAGCAGCCAGCCTGCGTTGCTCGAAATCAGCTTGAAAACCCCGGCCTGATCGGCCTCGGACGGGGCCGGCATTTCAAAAAGCTCATCGAGCACATCACCACCCAGCTCAAAGCTCCGCCGGGTCACTGCACGCTCCTGAAGCGATAACCCTTCGTCAGAAGCGACTTGCGCCATCGTGACATCACCGGTAATCCGGGCGATCAAGCCTTCGCCGTATTCACGCGTCGCGTCACGCGCCTGCTGGCGTGCCAGACGATCGCGAATTTCGCCTTCGACGTCTTCCAGTGGCCGCGGCTCCGTTGGTTGATGGTCGGTCACCCGCACAACAAGGGCATGGTTTCGATCCAGTTCGATCGGCTCACTGGCTTGCCGGTCAAGAAGCACCAGATCGGAAAAGATCGCTTCCATCACCTCGGGATTCGCAAGCACACCTTCGGTGCCAAAGCGCGAAAATGGACCCGCCGATTTCAGCTCGAGGCCCAGGTCGTTGGCAACCGCATCCAACCCGGTCGGATCCGCGTAAACCAGGTCGACCAATCGATCGCTAAGCTCAATGTACATATCCTCGGCGCGCTCTTCGCGGATTTCCGCGATGATTTCCGTGCGTGCCTCTTCCAGCGTCTGTCCGCGTGGCGGATCGATGGCATCGAGCCGAACCAGATGCCATCCAAATTCGGTCTCGACCGGCTCGGAGATTTCGCCCTCCTCCAGGCCGTAAAGTGCGTTCTCGAACTCCGGCATCATGACCGCAGGCTCGATCCAGCCCAGGTCGCCGCCCTGCCC
>JAIVHD010000351.1 GCA_020201235.1 Lysobacteraceae bacterium | reverse complement strand
ATCAAGAAGCTTGTCCATCCCGAAGTGGTCGACCCCTGCGGCCGGATCCTGGAACGCCTGGCCGCCCGAGGCATCGTGCTGCGCGACGCGCGGATCCTTTTGCTGTTTACCGAGCGCTACAACGATTTCAGCTTTCCCGGTGGCGGCGTCGATCCGGGTGAGGACCTGGTTGCGGGGTTACGCCGCGAACTGGCCGAGGAAACCGGCGCCCGCGATGTCCGCGTGCTCGACAATTACGGCTATATCGAAGAGTTGCGGCCGCACTGGCGGCCCGAACATGACCTCGTACACATGACGTCGCATTTCTTTGTCTGCGAGATCGCGCTCGAGCTGCAGGAGGCCCGACTGGAGCACTACGAGCGCGACAATGGCATGCGACCGGTCTGGGTCGGTCTGGATGAAGCGCTGTCGCACAATCGCGACATTTTGCGGCGGGGCGATGCCTCAATGGGCCAGTCGATTCAGCGCGAGACCTTCATGCTCCAGAAGGTGGCCGACGATCTTGACGCCGGCACCTTGGGACCCTCGATCGAGTCGCGACTGGGCTGTGCCTGAGCGACTCGGTTTACCCCTTGGGTCCGAGTAACAGCCAGAACAGGAAGCCGATCACCGGGAATATCAGCAGGATCAGGATCCATAACACTTTGGGCACAATGCCAACCCGGCTCTGTGCGGTCTTGACGATGGCCCATACGACAATGACGAGCCAGATCAGGCCCAGTAGCCCCACTTCGATTCCCATCTTCGGTGCTCCCGATACGTTGACGAATTGGCATTATTCCAGATAACGCGTACACAGGTACTGCAGATCGCCTTTTTTTCCAAATGTTCTCCAGTTCCGCGATCCTGGCAGGCTCTGGTTTCATGCATTTCAAGCTCAACGCATGGATGCAGGCAACGGAGCCGCATTGATACGCTGCGCGCAGCTTGGCCTGTAAATGCCTGATGGACCCCGCCGCCCGTCAGGCTTGCCGAGACCGAGTACCGCCTCGTAACGATCCGGTGGGGATTAATCCGGACAAACATCCGCGGTCGTTCTTGCCGATTCGAGGCGGCGCTGGCAAAAGGTTTGCAATACAAACTGGTTTGTGATGTAATATGTTCTCAATCACAACCTGTCCGCTGGCTTGGCGGACGCTCGCGGAGGCACGAATGACTTCAGAAACGCTCGAGAGACTTGAGCGAAGCGCCTATCGGAGTGTCGTTGACCACGGCTTTTTCGATCTGCTTCTCGCCGTTGTGGTGGCGATATTTGCACTGACGGTCGCCGTTTGGCCGTGGTTCATCCTGGCCCTGTTTGCGCTGGTGCTCGCCAAGCGCTCGCTTTTGGCGACGTTCAATCGCCACCTTGTGGAGCCTCGTGTGGGTCACGTTCGATTGGGCTCTGTGCGACTAAATCAGATCAGCACGGCGCGCAAGTCCGCCGCGCTGGCGATTTTCGGGCTCGGGCTGATCGTCGCTCGACTCGACGAAATCGGCGCGACATCGGCGATTGGCCCGATGCTCTGGCTAGGGGACCACAAGCAGGTCCAGATTGGAATCATCGCCGGTGTTGGCATCGGGGTCATCGGCTGGCTGTTCCAGCTCCCGCGTTTTCTGGCCTACGCCCTGGTCGTGCTCTGCATGCCCGTGGCGGCATCCCTGGGCGGCCTGCCGGCAGGCACTGGCTGGGCGATCGCGACACTGATCGTGGCCGTGGCTGCCGGGACCATCTTGCTTCGGTTTGTGCACAACAATCCGGTCGCGTCATGAACAGCCAGCACGAGTCCATGCTTGGCCAACTCGAATCCCGCAGCTATCGCCTGTCGGTCGACCACGGCCTGATCGACATCCTGGTCGGCGCCGTGCTGATCGCGTTCGGCCTGATGTTGCACGCCGACCTGGATTACATGCCCGTCATCGTGTTCTTCATCGGTGCCATCGCCTATCCCCAAGCCCGGCGTCGCCTGATCGAGCCGCGCATCGGCCATGTTCGTCTGCACGCCGACCGCGTGGCACGGCTCCAGACCCGGAAATGGCTGACATTCGGCGTTTTGCTGATCGCAATTTTCGGCGTTCTGGCCCTGCGCGGCCTGGGCTGGATCGATTATCCGAAAAGCGCCGCGCCCTTGATCGTCACCGGCTGCTTTGCCCTGGCGCTGGCGGTTGCAGCCTGGCTGTTCGGCATCCGGCGCGGGTTTGCCTGGGCCGCCATCGTGCTTGCCGGCGGTTTGATCGAATGGCGATTCGGGCTGGACTATGGGTTGAGCTGGTACTTCAGCGGCGGATTAGTCGTGCTCGCCGGCCTGCTGATGCTGGCCCGATTCATGCGCGCCAACCCGCCCGACACCGGAGAACCCAATGGCGCGTAATCATGAGTCCTCGGCCCAACCGTTGGGCAATGTCGACAGGCTGGTGCACGAACCGGCCCGGCTGCTGATTCTGAGCCAGCTCTACGTCATCGACGCCTGTGATTTTTTGTTCATGCAGAAACAGACCGGCCTGACCAAGGGCAACCTGTCGTCGCACCTGGCAAAACTGGAAGACGCCGGCTACGTCGAGATCATCAAGGAATTCGAAGGCAAGCGCCCACGAACCCTGCTGCAACTTACACCTTCGGGCCGTGAGGCCTTTTCAACGCACGTTGCCAGTCTGAGGCAATGGATGGACGGCGTGCCGCATAGTAACTGACACTGAATTTTCAGGAGTTTCAAATGTTTAGATATTTTTTTACCATTCTCACGGTCGCTCTGTTCACAGCGATTTCGGCACTGGCCATGGCGTCCGAGTCTACTTGGCCGGCCGGCGACTGGCGCGGGACGCTGAACGCCGGCGGCCAGGAACTGGGAATCGTCTATCACCTCCAGGTCGACGACGACCAGGCAAGCGGCACCATGGACGTACCGGCTCAGGGCGCCATGGGCCTTCCGTTGCCAGCCGTGGAGACTGAAGGCGACCGGTTGACAATCAAGATGCCTTTGCCGGGACAAGCGCGCTTTGAAGGATCACGCGCGGGCGACGCGATCAAAGGAACATTTTCGCAGGCCGGACAGTCCTTTCCGCTGACGCTGGAGCGGGCCGTTTCTGCCGCCCCGCCGAAGCGGCCGCAAGAGCCGTCCGAACCGTTGCCGTACCGATCCGAGGCGGTCTCGTTCGAAGGTGCCGGCGAGATTCGCCTGGCCGGCACTTTGACCCGACCGGAGGGCAGCGGGCCGTTTCCTGGCGTGGTGCTGGTCGCAGGTGCCGGCCCGCACGACCGCGACGGAACCTTCATGAATCACCGCCCGCTGCTGGTTCTAGCGGATTACCTGACTCGGGCCGGATTCTCGGTGTTGCGCTTCGACGAGCGCGGGATCGGCGAATCTGCCGGCGAATTCGCATCGGCTTCGGGAGAGGCG
>JAIVHD010000350.1 GCA_020201235.1 Lysobacteraceae bacterium | reverse complement strand
CGGCGTTACCGTCAACGCCATCGCGCCCGGCTACATCGCGACCAGCATGGTCGAGGCCGTACCGGAGCGGGTGCTGGAGAAGATCGTCGCACGAATTCCGGTCGGACGTCTCGGCCAGCCCAGTGAGATCGCCCGCGCGGTTGCGTTCCTGGTCGATCCGGATGCCGGCTTTATCACTGGCTCGACCCTGTCGATCAATGGCGGCCAGCACATGTACTGAGCCCGGACTATTCGCCACCCGATCTTTTGCGGCGGCTTCAGGCCCCGCACCCGGGACGTCTCGCCGGTCGCGTAAGCCCGCCGGCGTGCGTTTGACCAAAAAACTTCCCGGCCGCGCGACCCGATAGCGCCTCGTGACGATCCGTTGACGATTAAAAAGACCGGCTTTTCAACCCAAAAGTCGGAAAAGTTTTAACTGGAAATGGATTTGGTGTTGCACTGCACAAAACTTTGTGGTACTATTTTTTTGCAGTGCACAAATCGTTCGATGAATCAACGTTTGTGCTACATCTTTTAATTCCGGCAACACCTAAAGAGGCAATTGTTATGAGCACCAACACCAACACCGCATTTGAAGAAGTCAAAAAAGCCCAGGAAATCATCATGGGCGCAATCGACAAGTCAACGCGCGCCAATCTGGCTTCGATTGAAAAGCTGATGGAATTGAACAAGCAGAACTTTTCAGGCGGACAGGATCTGAGCAATCCGGCCGATTTCGTTGCTCGCCAGTCGACGGCCTTCAAAGAATACGCCGAACAGCTCAACCAGCAGTTCGAAACACTGACCAGTATCGGCAACGAATCGCGCGAGCAACTGACCGAGTTGAGCCAGGAATTTTCCAAGAACCTGGATTTGTCGAGTTTCTTCCAGTTTCCGCAGCCGGAAACCAAGGCCAAGGCCAAGCCCGCTGCAAAAAGCTGATCCGTTCGACCCCGGAGGGCTTATGGCCCGGTCGTCGCCACGAGCGGCAATCTCGATCATGAGCCTCCGGTGCTTGACCAGTGCATGAAAGTCTACTGATATAACGGGTTTTCGGCACCGGCATTTCGTCTTGCCGGTGCCGTTTTTTTTGCCTCATTGAGACCATGCCGCTTTTGATCACAGGAAAGGCAATGCCTGCAACAAAGAGAACGATCAAGAAATATGCCAATCGGCGACTCTACGATGCTGAAACCAGCCAGACGATCACCCTCAGCGACGTGCGCGATCTGATCGGCGCGGGCGAATCGATCGAGGTCGTCGAGGCCAAAACCGGTAACGATGTCACGCGCCAGGTATTGCTGCAGATCGTCGCTGATCAGGAAATGCTCGGACGGCCCGTGCTCAGCGACGAATTTCTGGAGCAGATGATCCGGGTCAACTCGAATCCGATGCGCGATATGGCTCGGGATTATCTGGAGAAAGTCATGACCCACCTTCAATCGCAGCAGCAGGCGGTCGAGGATGCTCTGACCAGCAGCTTCGGAAAGACCGGTCTTGAAACGTTGGGGACGGCATCCCTGGAGCCCTATCGAAGACTTCAGCAGCGCTTATTTTCAGTGTGGTCCGAGGCCATCAAGCCTTCGCTGGTTTCGAACAAAGAGGTGGGTTCGAAAGACGAGTCCGCCTCCTAACTGATCACTGAGTCCGGCTTTTTCACCATCCCGCCGACTGCGGTGCCGCTAGGAGCCTGTCACGCATGCTCACCGTAGGGTCGGGCCGACTGCGCAAAACCTCCAGAACACAGAACAACCAAACAGCAACCAGGCTTTGATTTATGAATCTGAAAAATAAAAACATCGTGATTACCGGTGCGGCCCGCGGCATTGGCCTGGCCATGGCCCATGAACTCGCGTCAGCCGGTGCGCACATCGGCTTGATCGACATGGACGCCTCGGCACTGGCTGTCGCCGTTGCGAATTTGCCAGGCCAGGGCCACGCAACCGTCGTGGCCAACGTCGCTGATGAATCTGCGGTCGAACGGGCGTTTGATGAACTGGAGCGAACCTTTACAAGCATTGATGGTCTGGTCAACAACGCCGGCATTACGCGCGACGCGCTGCTGGTCAAGGAGCGCGACGGCAAGATCGGCGAGCGAATGTCGCTGAAAGACTGGCAGCAGGTTATCGACGTCAATCTGACCGGCGTGTTCCTGTGCGGTCGTGAGGCTGCGACGCGGATGATCCGGGCCGGCAACGGCGGCGTCATCATCAATATTTCCAGTATCTCGCGTGCCGGAAACTTCGGGCAGACTAACTACGCCGCAACTAAGGCCGGCGTCGCCGCGATGGCTGTAACCTGGGCCAAGGAGTTGGCGCGAAGCGGCATTCGCGCGGTGTCGGTTTCGCCTGGATTTACGGCGACCGAGCTGGTTGCGGCGATGCCTGAAAAAGCGATCGACCGGATCACGCGCTCGATTCCCAGCGGCCGGCTGGCCGAACCGGCCGAAATTGCGCACGCTGTTCGGTTTGTATTTGAAAATGATTATGTCAACGGCCGCGACTTTGCAGTCGACGGTGCGCTACGGTTGTAGGTACCACGACGGGCGGATTTATGGAAACCCGGGATATCGCGGACCCGGCATGTTTGATGAATTTGCCTGATGATCGTGCAGGTTAGTGTCGACATCTACGGAATCTGCGGTTCCGTTTCTTTCCGGTCTCGGCGTGGCTGAGTCAACGACGTAATCAGGTACGATTATGCAGCATTCACGTTAACCAGTACCCCGGCTTTTAAGGATTTTTAACATGACGGACAAAAGTAATCGCTACGACAAGCCATTGAGTTCGTTACCGCGCGATGTCGGCGAACTGGCCACCGAAATGGCCCGGATTTCGCAACTCTCCGGAAAATTAATTCTGAGCCAGGCCAGCAAGCTGGAAATGCCGGTGATCGACTCGCTGAACCTCAAGCGGCCATTATTGAAGGCGGTGCTCAACACTGCCCGTCATCCCCATCGAATCGTGCTGGCCCAGTGGGATCTGACGCGACGCTATTTTGGGCTGTTGAAGTATCTTGGTGTTCGGGCGATCGGCAAGCAGGCCGATGCTGCGGCAGCGGTATCAACAGGCGACCGCCGTTTCCGCTCCGAGGAATGGGACGAGCGGCTGATCTTCGATCTGCTCAAGCAGGCCTATTTGACAACCTCCGACTGGCTGCTGTCCAACATCGACCGGATGCACGAGCTGGATGCCGATGACCTTCTTCGGATTCGCTTCTACACGCGCCAGTTCGCGGATGCGCTGGCACCGTCGAACTTTGTACTGACCAACCCCGAAGTCCTTGAAAGCACGCGTAAGCAAAAAGGTCTGAACCTGCTGCGCGGTTTTCGCATGCTGCTCGAAGACCTGCAGAAAGGTGACGGAAAACTGCTGATTTCGATGACCGAGAAGTCGGCCTTCGAGGTGGGTAAAAACGTCG